>JAILNQ010000015.1 GCA_024691425.1 Lachnospiraceae bacterium | reverse complement strand
GTTCCTGATGCCGTGAACGTTGTAGCATTCCGTCAGTTCATCCATCACGTTCTGCGGGCTCCTGAACCTGACGCATTTTCCGCTGATGACAGGGGTCAAACAGAACACGCATGCGGAAGGACATCCGCGCGAAGTCTGTATAGTAGCCATCGGCTCGTCCGTGTCGGGCCGCACGTAGAGAGCGTTATTCATGAGCTGCCTTGCAGGGAACGGCCTTGAGTCAAGGTCCTCGTTCCATTCATGGAATTTCGAACGCGCGAAATTTCCGTCCTTATCCCTGTAAAGTATCGAAAGAATATCTGCAGGACTTCCCTCATTGCGCAGGGCATAGTCCGCTATCTCTCCGATGGCGAAATCGACCTCTCCGCCTATCATGTAGTCGATGCATGACAGGTCCAGCATGTCGAGCAGTTCCTGCTCCGGATCATAGAAAAGCGCACCCTTTATGACAATGATGGGGTTGAACTTTTCCTTGATATTCTTAAGGAGCGTAAGGTCATCGAAGATCGTCGTATTCGTTATGCTCATCATTATGAGGTCGGGCGAAAAATCTTCCATGTCCTTTTCAAGGTCTTCCATGGAAGCTCCCTCCGTCTGATAGTCGCAAAGCTTGACCTCATAGCCCTTCTGCAGAAGTATCGCCGCACCGTAACCGAGATCGTTGCACGCGCGCATCGCCTCTGCCGATGCATCCTTTATGTTCTGCTGGCATCTGTCCTCGCCGCGCTGGAAAAGAAATCCCGGCGGGTAGAATAATAATACCTTGTTCATTTCATTTCTCCGAAAAATGCCGCTTTATTTCGGCGACAAGAAGTTCGAGCGCCTCTTTTGCGGCTTCATTCCTTATCTGTTCTCTGCTGCCGGAAAGATGCAGTTCTTTTACTGTTACGTTTCCAAAAAGGCAGCAGCCTATGTACACGAGTCCGACCGGCTTCTCTTTGGTTCCGCCGCCCGGTCCTGCTATCCCTGTTGTCGAAAGCGCTGCATCCGCGCCTGTGCGCTCAGCAAGTCCGGCTGCCATCTCCGCGGCGCATTCATGGCTTACCGCGCCGTGACTTTCAAGCGTTGATGCGCCGACGCCTAAATGTTTCATCTTGGCTTCATTCGAATACGTTATGAAGCCTTCGTTCAGCACATCGCTCGCACCTGCGACGTTAACTATCTTTGCACAGAGCAGGCCTCCCGTGCACGACTCCGCAGCCGCAACGGTAAGTCCGTGCTCCTTAAGAAGCGATACTGCCGTCTCCTCAATCGGTACAGGAGTCATTTCTTATTTCCTTCCAGATCCCTGAAAATGCTGATGTTCTTAATAATATAATCAACCATGGATATTATCGTGAGCGCAAGGGCGATCCACATAAGCGCAAGCGTCACGAGATTGAAGATCGGAAGATTTCCGATCATGAATCCGACCATTATCATCTGGAACACCGTCTTGACTTTTCCCCACTTGCTCGCAGAGATGACGACTCCGTCATCGGCCGCTATGAGCCTTATGCCGCTTATTACGAATTCCCTTGCGATGATGACTATGACGACCCACGCCGGAATTCGTTCGAGCTCGACAAGGCAGATCAGCGCCGAGCAGACGAGCAGCTTGTCAGCGAGCGGGTCCATGAACTTTCCGAAGTTCGTCACGAGCTTGTATTTTCTCGCGATCCTTCCGTCGAAAAGATCGGTAAAAGCGGCGATGATGAACACTGCGAGCGCAGTCCACTTGCACCATCCCTCGCATGCTACCCCGTTTACTTTTACAAGCATCAGCACCACGAAAAGCGGTACCGCGAGAACTCTCATTACAGTCAGTCTATTCGGCAGATTCATCGACAATCGCACCTTCCAGATCATATTCTTTTGCGTCCTTTATAAGGACGGTTACCATTTCACCCGTGACAAGCTCACGGTCCGAGTATATGAAAACGAGCCCGTCAATATCAGGCGCGTCCCTGTAGCTTCTTCCGACGTACACGTCATCATCCGGAAGATATCCGTCTATGATGACTTCAAGTTCTTTTCCGATAAGCTCCTGCGACACTTCGTAAGAGACGGCCTGTTGCAGCTCATAAAGCTCATCGCTTCTGCGCTTCTTTTCTTTTTCAGGAACCTGAGGGCGAAAATCATACGCCGGCGTACCCTCTTCACGCGAATAGGCAAAAACTCCGAGACGGTCGAATTCCATCTCGTTGACGAACCTGTACGTCTCTTCGAAATCTTCCTGCGTTTCACCCGGAAAACCTGCGATCAGCGTTGTCCTTATGCAGATATCGCTCATCTTTTTCCGCAGGCGCCCTATGACATCCCTTATCTCATCCTGCCGCGTACGCCTTCCCATCATCCGAAGGACGTTATCGCTGCCGCTCTGTATCGGAATATCTATGTAACGGCATATCTTCGGATTGATTGACATAACTTCTATAAGCTCGTCATCGACCTCTTCAGGATATGCGTAAAGTATTCTTATCCACTGAATTCCGTCAATTTCAGATAGTTTACATAACAATTCGGGCAGTGACTTCTTCCCGTAAATATCTATGCCGTATAGCGTCGTCTCCTGCGCAACTAAGATGAGCTCTTTCACTCCATTGGCCGCAAGCGTTTTTGCCTCAAAGATCAGATCTTCCATAGGCACGGATCTGTAGGTTCCGCGGAGCTTAGGGATGATACAGTATGTGCAGTTCTTGTTGCACCCGTCCGCGATCTTCAGATACTCGTAATGGCCCGGAGTAGTGATGAATCTTCCTGTGCGCCAGCTACCGGCAGCGGAGGATTTTCGCTCAGAGCTTGAGTTATGTAAACTAAACTCATTATCCGCGTCACATTCCATGCCATGTTTATCATCTGTAACAAGCGTACCGCCCGGCCTCTTTCTGAGCACCGCATCGATGACCGAGACTATGTCGCCAAGCCGGTCCATCCCGACCACGACGTCAACTTCAGGAATCTCCTTCCTGATCTCATCCGCGTACCTCTCGGCGAGACATCCGCAGACAATAAGTGCCTTAAGTCCGTTATCCTTAAGGCGCGCCAGTTCGCATATTGCATCAATGCTTTCCTGCTTCGCATCATGAATAAAGCAGCACGTGTTCACGAGGGCCACGTCTGCTTCACTTTCATCATCAACGAGCGTGTATCCGCTTTTTGCAAGGGCGGAGATCATATGCTCGCTGTCTACGAGGTTCTTATCGCATCCTAGCGAAACGGGAAGCAGCTTCATGGTCTGCCTTAATCTTCAGCAAGGATCCTGATGTCGCCCTTCTCAAGCTCCTCAATCGCAACTGAAAGGGGCTTCCTCGTATCAGCGTCCGCTACTGCTGTGGGACGTCCGTTAACGAGCTGACGTGCTCTTTTAGACGTTGCCATCACGATCGAATAACGGCTGTTGACTACCGGATGCTCTCCGACCTCAACCTCGCTGTTAGCTACTTTCATAAGATCACTGTAAGACGGATGTAACATTTCAATTCTCCTTTTTCCTGCTCAAGTATTCCTCGAACTCTTTCTTTTTGTCATTTATGTAATCACGGTTGCGTGATACTGCCATGTGCTGGCCTTTTACAATCGAGTTGAAAAGCTCGACGCTCTCTGAAAGGACATCATTGATCATGAGAAAATCATACCTGTCGACTACCGTGATCTCAGCGCCGGCCTTCTTCATCCGCTTTTCGATCACCTCATCGGTTTCCGTGCCTCTCAGCTTCAGCCTGTTGTGTATCTCCTCAACGCTCGGCGGCATGACGAAAACAAGAACCGCATCGGGATATTCGCGCTTTATGTTCAGCGCCCCTTCAGTCTCGATCTCGAGAATCACATCCTTGCCGGCCGCAAGCTGCTGCTTGACGTATTCCCTGGGCGTGCCGTAGTAGTTGCCTACATAATCGGCATATTCAAGAAGCTCGCCCTTTTCGATCATCTTCTTGAACTCATCCTCGGTCTTGAAGAAATAATGCACGCCTTCAACTTCGCCCTCTCGCGGAGCACGCGTCGTGGCTGATACTGACAGCGCATAGTTGTCGTATTTCTTCATCAGTTCCTTTATTATCGTGCCCTTGCCGGAGCCGGCAAAGCCCGAGAGGATTATAAGGATGCCTTTTTCGTTCATGTCCGTCACTCTATATTCTGTATCTGCTCTCTGACTTTTTCGATATCAGTTTTCAGGTTTATCGCGATGTCGCTCGTCGCAAGATCGTTCGCTTTCGAAAGTATCGTGTTCGCTTCCCTGTTCATCTCCTGAGCTATGAAGTCGAGCTTTCTTCCGACCGACCCGCCCGTCTCGAGTATTTCCTTCGTGGTGCCGATGTGGCTCCGAAGCCTTACTATCTCCTCGTCGACGCATATCTTGTCGGCATAGAGAGTAACCTCTCCGAGTATCCTCTGCTCATCGATTTTCGCGTCAGCTAAAAGATCGGCAACCTTCTCGACGAGACCTTTCCTGTATTCCTCGATGATCTCGGGCGCGCGCTTTTCGATGACGTCAACATACGTGAGCATCGTATCGAGCTTCTCGCAAAGATCGCGCTTTAAGTTCTCGCCTTCCGTTATCCTCGCATCAACGAAGGATGACGCCGCTTCCCTTATGACCTTTTCAAGATCGGACCATATCTCATCCTCGTCAACGCCGACTTCCTCGAGCGAGAAAACCTCGGGATATCTTGACAGCGTCGATACGCGGATGTCATTCTCGATGCCGAATTCCTTAGCCATGTCGTTAAGGTAGCCGAGGTATGCTTTCGCCATGTCCCTGTTGTACTTGAGGTTGAAATTGTTCTCCGTGTAATCCTCGTATGTCAGGAAAACGTCAACCTTTCCGCGCTGTATGTAATCCTTGAGAAGAGTCCTGATCGATGCCTCGAAAAAACTCAGCTTCTTCGGCATCTTTATCGAACAGTCGAGATATCTGTGATTCACGGCCTTTATCTCCGCCGTGATCTTGCGTTTTTCATCTATGTATTCGGCACGTCCGAACCCGGTCATACTCTTTATCATCATGCATCCTTATAAATGTATTCGAACTGCACAGACCATCTTGCGCAAAATCTTTATTCATTATAGTTAACACGGCACTTAACGTCAAGGATATCGTGTGTTAAAATACTGACCATGGCACTTGACGGAATAACAATCAGAGCTCTTAAAAACGAGCTCGCAGCAAGGCTCGTCGGAGGGCGCATCTCAAAGATCGTGCAGCCCGAGGCGGATGAGCTATTGCTGACGATAAAAACACAGGCGGCGAACGAGCGGCTCCTCATATCGGCGGGGGCTTCTCTTCCTTTCGTGTACCTTAGTGACGAAAACAAGCAGGCTCCGATGACTGCGCCGAACTTCTGCATGCTGCTGCGAAAGCACATATCGGGCGGGCATCTAGTTGACATAACTCAGCCTGGTCTTGAAAGGATAATAGAATTCACGATAGAGCACCTCGACGAAATGGGCGACTTGTGCCAGAAGATCATCACCGTCGAGCTTATGGGGAAGCACTCGAACATCATATTCCGAAGGACCGACGGAACAATAATCGACAGCATAAAACACGTAAGCTCCGCGGTTTCTTCCGTGCGCGAAGTACTGCCCGGGCGGGAATATTTCATACCGAAGGCCGAGGATAAGCTTGATTTACATAACTATATTTTATGTAATCAAGAGAACGGTTCCGCCGAAAATCTATCTGCAGCATCTCTTGATGTCTTATGTAAACCTATTCCGCTCTCAAAATCACTATATACGACCTTCACAGGCTTCTCTCCTGTTTTGTCAGAAAGCCTCTGTGAGCTTGCAGGGCTTGACAGTTCAAGAAGCGCTAATTCATTTGATGAGTCAGAATTATGTAAACTATACGACGAACTCGTAAAACTAGATCGTGCTGTCGAGGCAAATGATTTTCGCCCTGCGATGATATCCGATGAGGACGGCAATCCCGCAGAATTCGAGGTCATTCCTCTTTCGCAGTACGCCAACGATCAGCACCGGTATTATGATACTGTCTCCGAAATGCTCATATCCTACTATGCCAGGAGTAACGAATACACGCGCATCAGACAGAAGAGCGCCGACCTCCGGAAGATAGTCACTACTGCCATAGAGCGCAACGTTAAGAAATACGACCTTCAGGAAAAGCAGCTGAAGGATACTGAAAAGATGGATAAATTCAGGCTTTACGGTGAGCTCCTTCAGACTTACGGATACAGTGCCGAAGAAGGCGCCGATAAGCTTACGTGCGAAAACTACTATGACGGCAAAGAGGTCACGATACCGCTCGATCCGACACTGTCTGCAATGGAAAACTCCGTGAAGTACTTCGACCGTTATCAGAAGCTGAAGCGCACAAAGGAAGCAGTGACCGCACAGCTTGCCGAGACCGGCGATGACATCGAGCATCTGCAGAGCGTTCTTGCAAGCCTTGATATCGCCGAGGGGGAAGCCGATCTTGCCGAGATCCGCGAAGAGCTTTCCGAGAGCGGCTACATAAAGCACCGTCCCGTCTCAAAGAAAAAGGGCCAGGCAAAAAGCCGGCCGCTCAGCTATATTTCTTCTGACGGTTTTCATATCTATGTCGGAAAGAACAATTTCCAGAACGAGGAGATAACATTCAAGGTCGCGAATGCAGGCGACTGGTGGTTCCATGCGAAGAAGATGCCGGGAAGCCACGTCATCGTAAAATGCGAAGGAAAGGAACTTCCCGACCGCGCTTTCGAGGAAGCGGCATGCCTTGCAGCATATTACTCGAGCGGACGCAGCATGGGAAAAGTCGAGGTTGATTATGTCCGCCGCAGGGAAATAAAAAAGCCCGGCGGTGCAAAGCCGGGCTTTGTGATTTATCATACTAACTATTCTATGACCGCCGACGCCGTGATACCTGAAGGCGTAACAGCGGATAATTAAGGTACCTTTATCTTATCGAGCAGCAGCTGGAACTTTACCTCATTGCCTTCATACGTGAAAAGACCTTTCTGCCACGCATCCCTCATTTTCATCTTTTTTGCTGCAAGCTTGAGTATGACGTCCGCCGTCGCGATTATCCTTCCGTCATGGTTGTAATAGTTATACGGTTCAACGGTGCATGCCCGCTGCGCCACCTCGAAATAGAACGCTCCTGCTCCCTCTCCGACAATGTCGACCTCGATCGCGACATGTTCGAAAACCTCGCGCGCATCTGCGTTCTCAAAAGTCTTCCTGACTTTTTCAACTATCTGTTCATAAGTGATAGGTTTCTTTTCTGCCATCCTCTCAAAACTCCGTGAAACATAATTCTTACATCAACACAATATTATACTATACGTGTCAATGTCTGAAGGTTATCTCTCCGGTTTCATCATTCATCGAGTCGACTATCGCAAGAGATTCAACCCTCACACCGCGCTCCCGCAGGCGTTTTCCGCCGTCCTGGAATCCCTTTTCGATTATGATCCCGACTCCGACCAGCGTCGCTCCTGACTCCTTTATTATATCAATAAGTCCGTCCGCTGCACAACCGTTTGCAAGAAAATCATCCACAACCAATATCCTGTCATCAGGAGAGAGATATTTCTTCGACACTATGACATCATACACTCTCTTATGCGTGAACGATTCTATCTTCGTCTGATAAACGGACCCGTCAAGATTTATCGACTGGCTCTTCTTCGCGAACACGACAGGCACATTGAAATACTGCGCAACGATCGCTGCGATGGCGATACCGGATGCTTCGACGGTGAGTATTTTCGTGATGCCCTCGTTTCCGAAAATCCTTTTGAATTCCTTTCCGATCTCATTTAGAAGCTCGATATCGATCTGATGGTTCAGGAAGCTGTCTACCTTGAGAACGTTTCCCGCTTTTACGATCCCGTCCTTCCGGATCCTGTTTTCAAGAAGTTCCATAATATCTATCTTTCCTCTCTGAAATAGTTGAGCCCGAGACTCTGCGGCGGCTGGTCCTCACGCCTTGCCCTCATGCTCGTGAAGATCAGCACAATCATGGTGACAACATAAGGTATCATTTTATAGAGCTCTTTCAGCTCCATATGCTCCATTCCCGTAGGGATGTACAGATACAGTATGTAGAGGCCTCCGAACAGTATGGATGCGAATATGCCAAGATCCGCTTTCCACAGAGTGAAAATAACGAGCGCGATCGCAAGCCATCCCCTGTCGCCGAATGCATCATTCGACCATATCCCGCAGGCATAATCCATGACATAGTACAGTCCGCCGAATCCTGCTATTATGCAGCCGGCGCATGTGCTTACATATTTGTATTTCGTGACGTTTATTCCTGCCGCATCCGCAGTCCCGGGATTTTCGCCGACGGCACGTAGGCTTAGTCCGACCTTCGTCTTCTTCAGTATGTAAGCGACGATGAGCGCTATTATGATCGCGGTGTAGGCAAGGAATCCGTATGAGAAGAAGATGTCTCCGAACCATCCGAGGCTCTTCGCGAACGGAAGACTCGTACGGAAAACTGCACTCGTCTTTGAAAGCGAGATCGAGGGAATGTCAGCTTTTGAAAGCTTTATGAGCGAGCCGCCGAAAAAGTTTCCGAAGCCTACTCCGAACGTGGTCATCGCAAGACCTGTAACGTTCTGGTTGGCACGGAGCGTAACTACAAGGAACGAATAAATGAGTCCCATGATAAGCGACCCGGCCATGGAGCACAGAAGCGGGATAAGGACTGCAAGGAATGCGTTGACGTCGCCGGAACCTACGCTGTTCTCATAAAAGAACGAGCCTATTACTCCGCTTATCGCGCCGACGTACATTACTCCGGGGAGTCCGAGATTCAGATTCCCCGATTTTTCCGTCACTATCTCGCCCGTGCAGCCGAACAGGAGCGGTATGCCCTGCGCGACGGCTCTCGGTATGAATGCCAGGAATCCTAACATGCTGCGCCTCCTAGTGATCTTTCTTTCTGAAATGTATCTGATAGTTTATGAAAAATTCGCATCCGATTATGAAGAACAGGATGATGCCGGTGAGTATGTCGCCGAACGACTGGTTCAGGTCGAACGCCGTTGCTATCTCGCCCGCGCCCCTGTCCATGAATACGATTATGAAGCTCGTAATTATCATCGCGAACGGATTGAACTGTGCCATCCACGAAACCAGAACCGCAGTGAATCCGCGTCCGTCGGAGATCGTTGCGGTGAGCGTATGGTTGATGCCTCCAACGAGAAGCAGGCCGACGAGTCCGCAGATCGCTCCCGATAAGATCATCGTCCTGATGAACACCTTCTTGACATTTATTCCGACGTAAACGGAAGTCTTCGGTGATTCTCCGACGACTCTTATCTCGTATCCGTGCTTCGTGTATTTGATGTAGATATAAGTGAATGCAGTGACGAAAACTGCAACGATTATCGGAAGAAGGTACTTCGATCCGAATAGCTGTGGAAGCCAGCCGGCATGGGAATCCTGATTGATTATTCCGATCTTGCCCGATCCTTTCGGCACTTCCCACAGTATCGTAAAGAACAGGACGAGCTGCGTCGCGATGTAGTTCATCATAAGAGTCGACAGCGTCTCGTTCGTGTTCCAGAGAGCCTTGCAAAGAGCCGGAATGAAGCCCCAGAGCGCACCGAGCGCAACGCTCGATACGAGCATGAGGAGCATCAGAACGGGACCCGGCACCTTGTCGCCGAGACAGATCATGCAAGCCGCGCTTCCGAGGCCTCCCATCAGCACCTGGCCTTCGCCTCCGATGTTCCAGAATCTCATGCGGAATGCTATCGTGAGCGAAAGCGATATGATGAGAAGGATCGAAACGTCCTGAAGAGTTATCCATGTCTTTCGCGACGAGCCGAATGCACCGGCGATGATCGATGAATAGACCTCTATCGGGTTTATCCCCGTGGTAAGCCCCGTTATCAGCGCGCATACTATGAGCGCGCAGACGACGGCGATCACCCTGATGATCATAGCCTTGTAAACGGGAATCGCGCCGCGTTTAGTCAGATGTATGAACGGCTCTTTTGATTTACTGTTCATTTATGTCAGTCTGCTCCTTCTTTTTATGAAGCCTTATACCATTGAGGTCATAAGAAGGCCTATCTCGTTCTTCGTCACTTTTTTCGCGTCGACGATGTCGCTGACCTCGCCGTCGCACAGCACCATGATCTTGTCGGATATCTGCATGAGGACATCAAGGTCCTCGCCGACAAAGAGCACGGCCACTCCTTTTTTCTTCTGCTCGTTGATCAGATCATATATCTTGTACGAGCTGTTTATATCAAGTCCCCTCACTGCGTACGCCGTGAGCAGCACCTTGGGATCGGATGATATCTCCCTTCCCACGAGTATCTTCTGTATGTTGCCGCCGGAAAGACGTCTTACCGGAGTGTCGAGTCCGGGCGTTGAAACCTCGAGCACGTCGACGACATTCTCCGCTACTTTCCTCGGCTTGTCACGGTCCGTGAACCACTTATGGCTCTCGCCGAAAGTACGCAGCATCATGTTCTCGGAAATATTCATGTTACCGACAAGCCCCATCCCGAGCCTGTCCTCCGGCACGAACGAGAGCGCAACGCCCAGGTCCCTGATATCCTGCGGGTGCATCCCGATGAGCTCCGTCTCTTTATGATTTTCGTCTATATAGACAACCGAGCCCGAATCGACCTTCTGTATGCCGGCTATCGCCTCGAGAAGCTCCTTCTGGCCGCTTCCGGAAATTCCGGCGATCCCGAGTATCTCGCCTGAATTCATGTAGAAGCTGACGTCCTTGACTTTCCGGACGCCCTCAACGTCGGTGACGTTTATGTTCTTTATCACAAGCCTCTTCTCGGGATTCACGGGTTCGGGACGCTCGATGTCGAGCGTGACCGCATGACCGACCATCATGTCCGTCATTTCCTGCGGATCCGTCTTCGCCGTCTCAAGTTCTCCGGCATTGCTGCCCTGGCGCAGAACGACAACGCGGTCCGATATCGCCATGACTTCATTGAGCTTGTGGGTGATTATCACTATCGACTTGCCGTCTTTTCGCATGTTGCGCATGACTTCAAAAAGACGCTCGCATTCCTGCGGCGTCAGAACCGCCGTAGGCTCATCTAGTATGAGAATGTCCGCTCCGCGGAAAATCACTTTGACGATCTCCACCGTCTGTTTCTCGGAGACCGTCATGTTATAGATCTTCTTGTCGGGATCAACGACAAAACCGTATTTGTCGCAGATCTCCCTGATCCGCGCCTTAGCACGGGAAACATCATACCGGCCTTGCGACCCGAGTACGATGTTTTCCCATGCGGTAAATACATCAACAAGCTTGAAATGCTGATGCACCATTCCTATTCCGAGCGCGGCCGCATCTGCGGGTGAACTGATCTTAACTTCCCTGCCGCCGACGAAAATCTGTCCCTCATCAGGAAAATAGATTCCGGCGAGCATGTTCATGAGGGTGGTCTTGCCGCTGCCGTTCTCACCGAGCAGCGACACGATCTCGCCTCTGTAAAGCTCAAAATTCACACAGGTATTGGCCTGCTTCTGATCAAATCTTTTGCTGATACCGCACATCCTGACTGCGGTTTCTCTCTGTTCCAAATTATCCTCCTACCAGCATACAAGGACTGCTCGGGCATCCAAAATCGCCTGCGGCGATGAGCCCTCGCGGTGCAGCCAGGGTCCCACCGCTTACGCGGTTCCCCCTACCAGCATACTAAAAAGCAGTATCAAGAAGGGTGATTCCGTCGATCTGGAGATCGAAGTAAGGAGCGCTGCGGAGTCCGTCGCCGGATTCATTGAAGTAGCCGTCCTTGATGACTTCATGGTCGCCCTGGTACTCGGCATCCGTATCTACGTCAGCCATGTAGCTCGTAAGCTCCTTGCCTTCAACCGTGAATGTCTTCGTATCGAATACATGGATCTTGCCTGCGATGATGTCTGCCTTTGCAGCTTCAACTGCCTCTTCCGTTCCGGGTGCGCAGTTCTTTCCGAAGTGGTCGATGACAACTGAACCTGTCTCAAGAGTTCCTACATAATCTGCAGGGATAGCTTCGCCCTTTGCGGCCTTCGTGATCGAATCCTCAAAGTAGGGTTCCCAGTTGATCTTGCAGTATGAGATGTATGTCTCAGGACATGCGCTGTCTGTAGGTCCGTTGTATGAGCTGTTAGGAACGCCTGCATTCTCACATGCTGTAGGTGCGCCCATTGAATCTGCATGCTGTGAAATATATACGCATCCGTCAGACATAAGCTTTGTTGCGCCTTCCTTCTCAGCCGTCTCATCATACCATGAACCTGTGAATGTTACTTCCATCGTAGCCGTAGGACATACGGAACGTGCGCCGAGGAAATATGATGTATAACCGCTTATAACCTCTGCGTATGTGAACGCACCTACATAACCGATCTTAGCTTCTTCAGGCTTGATCTTGCCTTCCTCTATCATCTGGTTAAGCTTCATACCTGCTGCGATACCCGAAAGGTAACGTCCCTCATAGATAGAAGCAAAAGCATTGTGGAAATTTGCAAGGTTTTCCGTATGAGCCTTTGTTCCCGTTGCATGACAGAACTGAACGTCGGGATATTCCTTTGCTGCCTCGATCATATAATCCTCATGTCCGAAAGAATCAGCAAACACATAGCCACATCCCTGATCAACGAGCTCACATGCAGCGTCGTAGCACTCCTGTCCCTCGGGAATGTTTGTCTTGATCACAGCTTCCACTCCGAGTTGTTCGCATGCAGCCTTGGCTGCCGT
>JAILNQ010000101.1 GCA_024691425.1 Lachnospiraceae bacterium | reverse complement strand
ACCGGCGACCTCAAGCGACCTACCCGAAGCACGGCGGGCAACCGTATCGCTTCTTCTTGGTCTTGCTTCGGATGGGGTTTACACTGCCCCGCGTGTTACCACCCGGGCGGTAGTCTCTTACACTGCCATTTCACCCTTACTACTCCTACTAGAGGACGCTCGACAACTAAATTCTGCTGCGCAGAATCAGGTCTCGCGGTGAAGACAGGTTCCTCCCACTGCGTGGGCCCCTCCTATCTTCATATAGCGGTATATTTTCTGTTGCACTTTCCTTAGAGTCACCTCCACCGGACGTTATCCGGCATCCTGCCCTGTGAAGCCCGGACTTTCCTCTGTATTTCAAGCGATTGTCTCGGCTGCTCTGTGCAGCAGGGAAACCCCTGCTTCAGACGTTGAATATAGATCCTCCGACGAACTCTCTTATAAGCGAATTGTTCGGCAGTCCCTCGCTCGTCACGCCGAGGAAGTAATCGAGGAATTTCAGAAGCCTCTTTGCCTCGTAGTACTGAGGATCTTCCTTGCTTATGCCGAAAAGCAGCGGCTCGGCATAGAGCTTGAGCACTGAGAGTTCATATATGAGAGCGGAATTGAATACCGCATCTGCGCTTTCCTGGAACGGGAAGATATATTTCTCCTCACCGCGGCGCACGCTCTGCCACATGTTGAGCGTTCCGGTAGCGGCCGTTCCCCTTGTCCTGTTGTCTCTAACCATGCGGCGCAGCAGCCTTACGTCTGTCGTAGCGATCCTGTTGTGCTCGTCGACGTTCAGCGCAGTGAGTGCCGAAATGTATATCTTGTATTTGCTCTCGGCCGGAAGACCATATGACATCTTTTCGTTCAGGCCGTGGATTCCTTCGATGACGAGAATGTCGTTCTCGTTGAGACGCTTATAATCGCCCTTGTACTCACGCTTTCCGACTTTGAAGTTGAAAGACGGAAGCTCGACCGTCTCTCCCGAAAGCAGCGCGAGCATGTCCTTGTTGAAAAGGTCTACGTCTATGGCTTCGAGACACTCGAAATCGTAATTTCCGTTCTCGTCCTTCGGCGTATCCTCCCTGTTCTTGAAATAGTTGTCAAGAGCTATGGGATGCGGCCGGAGCCCTAATGCCCTCAGCTGTATCGAGAGCCTGTAAGAGAAAGAAGTCTTTCCCGATGATGACGGGCCGGCTATCATGATGAACTTCCTGCCGCCCTTTGCGACTATGTCCTTCGCGATCTCCGCGATTCTGCTCTCCATGTATGCTTCCTGGAGAAGAACGACGTCCTGCATGCCCTCGTTGCATATCATCTCATTGAGGTCGCCGACGTTCTCTATGCCGATGCTCTCTCCCCAGTTGCTCGTTTCCTGAAGCGTTCTCTGAAGCTTCGGCGAAACGGTGAGTTCGGGTACGATGTTGGGCGAATGGCTTGAAGGAAGCTGAAGGATGATACCCTCCTCATACGGATAGAGCTCGTAGTGAGTGATGTATCCGGTAGAAGGGACCATGTATCCGTAATAGTAATCCTTGTAATCCCCGATGGAATAGACGTTGACCTTTGAAGCGCGCCTGTACTTGAACAGCTTTACCTTGTCCTCCATGCCCGCTTCCGCGAAAATCTTACGCGCCTCATCTACCGAATATGATGTCTTCCAGATCGGGATGTTCTGGGAAATGAGCTCGTCCATCCTCGCATGCACGCTCCTCATGAACTGCTCGGTCGGCTCAACGCCGATGAGCTTGCACAGAAGTCCGCGTCCGACAGTGTACTGCGCAACTATATGATTTTTGCTGTCAGAGCCGATGACATCATGAACGGCCTTGACGAGAAGGAACGTTGCGCTCCTCCTGTATGTCTCCATTCCGATCTTCTCGGCAAGAGTGACGAACTCGATCGTGCAGTCGTTCGACAGTATCTTGTGAAGCTCGCGGAGCCTTCCGTCAACGGATACGAGAACGATCTTCGCCTCATAATCCTTCTGGAAATCCTTCACGATCTGCTCATACGTCGTGCCTGCCTCATACTCGTATTCATTGTTGTGGATCGTTACGGTTACGTTTCTCATTGCACACCCCCTGATTATTTTTTCATCATCCGGTTTCTATGATATGACTCTGTTCTTTTCGAAAAGCCCCGGTTCGGACACGAGGTGGAGTGCGTCAGTGTTCAGCGCGAGGTCCGTCTTGACCTCCTCCATCCGTACAAACACGTGCGGTATGTCCTCGTTCTCTGAAAGCTCCACAAGAAGCTTCGAGCAGTATTCCTTCTCCTTAAGGAGAAATTCATGCAGCACCGGATTTTCCTCCCGCAGGAGTATCTTCCCGTACCTGAAATATATCTCCAGATCCCAGTCCATCCGGCCATGGACGGCTTTTATTATCGGGTAGAACTTGTCATCCTCGCTGACCATGTTCTCGCTGATGATGCGGAAACCTTTGTCCTGAAGATAATGGCGCAGCCCTGCGACTTCCGACTGCGGCTCCATGATGATCTCATCGACACCGGAAAGTATATCGGATCCGTCCTCGAGTATGCGCATCATGAGTCTTCCGCCCATTCCGGCGAGAATGACTGACTTAACCTCGCCCGCGTTTATGACCGAAAGACCGTCTCCCTGTCTCACATCGATCCTTTCGGAAAGATCGGCGTCCTCGACATTCTCCTGCGCGCGGACGATCGGCCCGGCATTGATGTCGCAGGCGATAATGTAAGGCGATATGTTCTCCCTTGCGAGGTATATCGGAAGGTATGCATGGTCGCATCCTATGTCCGCCACCGGAAGCCCCGGTGTTATCATACCCGCAACGGCTTTCAGTCTCTCAGATAAAAGTGCCATATATCAGTCCAGATAATCCTTGAGTTTCTTTGAACGCGAAGGATGGCGAAGCTTTCTTAATGCCTTTGCCTCTATCTGCCTTATGCGCTCACGGGTGACTTTGAACTCCTTGCCGACTTCCTCGAGCGTGCGTGCTCTTCCGTCATCAAGACCGAAACGCAGGCGCAGGACTTTCTGCTCCCTTTCGGTGAGCGTTTCGAGCACTTCGACGAGCTGCTCCTTAAGAAGCGTGAATGCGGCCGCCTCTGCTGGCACCGGAACATTCGCATCCTCTATGAAGTCGCCGAGATGGCTGTCCTCTTCCTCACCTATAGGCGTCTCGAGCGATACGGGCTCCTGGGATATCTTGAGTATCTCCCTTACCCTGTCGACCGGAAGGTTCATCTCTGCCGCTATCTCCTCAGGGGTCGGTTCACGGCCGAGCTCCTGAAGCAGCTGACGGCTCACCCTGATGAGCTTATTGATGGTCTCAACCATGTGCACGGGGATCCTGATCGTCCTTGCCTGATCGGCAATGGCTCTCGTGATCGCCTGGCGGATCCACCATGTCGCATATGTGCTGAACTTGTATCCCTTAGTATAATCGAACTTCTCGACCGCTTTGATGAGTCCGAGGTTACCTTCCTGAATGAGATCGAGGAAAAGCATTCCGCGTCCCACATAACGCTTTGCGATCGAAACGACGAGCCTCAGGTTTGCCTCTGCAAGACGTTTCTTGGCCTCCTCGTCGCCGTCCTCCATGCGCTTTGCGAGCTCGATCTCCTCTTCAGCCGTAAGGAGCGGAACTTTTCCGATCTCCTTTAAGTACATTCGCACAGGGTCCTCGATAGAAACACCGTCAGGAACTGAAAGGTCTATGTTCTCGACATCCACCTCATCCTCTTCGGACAGGTCGATCTCATCATCGGGAACTTCCTCTTCATCCTCTTCAACGATGCGCAGGAGGTCTATCCCGTTCTGCTCCATGAACTCATAGATCCTGTCGAAGTTGTCCTCGGTCAGTTCGTATTCGCTGAAAAAGTCAGCGATCTCGCTCGGCTCGAGCACGTTCTTTTTCTTCTTCGCGAAAGCTTTGAGTTCGGATAAACGCTCCTCAAATTTCTTCTGCATTTCTTCTTCCATTTTTTTCTCCTCTCCTTCCTGATCATCGGCAGATGCCGGCGCAGTCAGGGTTTTAATCATTATGCCTTTTTGATGCTGTATCAGTAAGATCGATCGTGGCGGTCCGAAGCTCCTCGAGCTGTGAACGCAGCCTGATGATCGTGTCAAAATCATTGTCCGGCCTGTCGGTCCGGGTGAGCGAAAGCTGCTTGACGTTTATCATAAGCTCCCGCAGCGCATTTCCCATCATTGCCGGTGTCTCGAGTTCTCCTACGCTCTGGTGGAACGCCTCGGCGATGAGCCTCTGTTCCTCCTCGTCGGAAAACTTGCTTATTATGTCCGCAGGGTCCGGTGCACCCTTCTCTATCTGAGAAAAGAGCATTTCGGCAACCTGCCGGTAAAGGCTGTCCGCAAAATCATCCGCAGTGATGTATCTGCTGACGATGCCGTATATCTCAGGATTCTCGCATATCCACGAAAGAAGCCTCGACTGAGGAAGCCTTGATGCCTCGCTCATTTCGCTCCTATCGTTCCTCGTCGGCGTAAGCTTCGTGCTGACCTTTATCTGCGTGCCGGAAATCGCAAGCTTCTTTGCGACTTCATTAAGCGATTCTTTCGGCACGTCGTATTTATACGAGATAAGGCCGATGTAATTGTCTCTCTCGACCGGATCGTCAAAACGCAGTATGCGCGACACCGTATCCCTGATGAAGCTGCTCTTTCCCGAAGGATCCCGAAGATCGTACTCATTCTCGAGCATCCTTATCTCGTACATGAAGCCGTTCTCCGCTTCATCGATCCGTTTCTGGAACTCTTCTGCCCCGAGTCCCCTGATGAACTCATCAGGATCCTTGTAGGGCGTCATGCTGATGACTTTCGCCCTAAGTCCTGCCTCCCGCAGTATCGAAAGCGCACGTTTCGCGGCATCAACTCCTGCTCCGTCGGAATCGTAGCAGAGGAGTATGTCCTTGTATCTCGTTATCTCATCCTGCCGGACATTCTCCCTCGCGTATCTCGCGATCAGGTTCGCATGACCCGAGGTGAAAGCCGTTCCGAGCGATGCCACCGCCTGATCGAATCCGGCCTGATGGAGCGCTATGACGTCCATGTAGCCTTCGCAGATGATAATGTTCTTTGCCTTGCTAGACTTCGCTATATGCAGTCCGTAAAGGTTACGGCTCTTATCGAAGATCGGCGTTTCCGGCGAGTTCAGGTATTTCGGCTCTCCGTCTCCCATCACTCGTCCGCCGAATCCTATGATCCTCTGTCCGGTGTCCATTATCGGGAAGATAACGCGGTTCCAGAACTTGTCGGTCATCCCGCGGCTCTCGCTGAAGCTGAACAGGCCGCTGAGCCGGAGCAGCTCATCCGAAAATCCCTTATCCTTCAGGTATCTGTAAGTCTCATCATTGGACGGTCTTGCAAATCCGAGTCCGAAGCGCTGCATCGTCTCATCCGAAAGGCCTCTGCCGCGGAAATAATCAAGTCCGCGTTTTCCGCCTGCGCTCCGCAGCTGCGCGTAATAGTACTTGCCTGCCTCTTTGTTTATCGCAAGAAGCTGGGCTCTCTGATTTTCGCGCTCTAGCGCGCCCTTGTCGGTCGATTCGGGAAGCTTCATCCCCGCACGGTCGGCGAGCATCCTCACCGCTTCGGGAAATGACATGTTCTCGTACTTCTGGATGAACGTTATAACGTTCCCGCCGTTGTGGCAGCCGAAACAGTAATACATCTGTTTCGACGGCGTGACCGAGAACGAGCCGGTCTTTTCATTATGGAACGGGCACAGCCCGAAATAATTGCTGCCTCTTCTGGTAAGGCGCACATAAGAAGAAATGACGTCAACTATATCGTTGCGCTGACGGACTTCTTCGACTATTTCATCTGGGTAATACATCTATACCTCAATTTCTAAAGGCTTCTTTTTATAGGACGCTCGGCCATTTGAATCGGCTTCGCCGATGGACGTCAGGACTCCGTCCGCTGCGCAGACACCTCACGTCAGGGCTCGCGGTGCAGCCAGGTTCCTCCCATCTTCGATGGGCCCCTCCTACCAGCAGACTACATTTCCTTCCAGGAATTCGGGAGGAACAGTTCATTGAAGATTCCTACCGCGTACCTGTCGGACATTGATGAGACATAGTCGCAGACGGCGCGTTCAAGGCTTGTTCCGCGCTCGTTGACGAGCACCATGTACTCATCGGGGAGCCTGTCGGAATTGTGAAGGAAGAAATCGTACAGGAATTCGACGAGGCGTTCTGCCTTCGATTCCTCGCCTTTTACGCGCGGATTCGTGTAGACCCTGTCGAACATGAACTGGCGCAGTTCCTTCATGGCCTCTGCGATCTCATCGGACATGCATATGTCGTTCTTCCCGTCGGAATTCCTTATGATGTCGTGCGTGAAGCAGTCGAACCGCTTTGTTGTCGTGTTGCCGAGGGTGTTGCGCAGTTCCTTCGGAATATCTTCTTCGCTGAGGATCTTGCCTCTTATCGCATCATCCATGTCATGATGAATGTATGCGATCTTATCAGAAAATCTGACTATCTTTCCTTCGAGCGTCGACGGCATTCCTTTCGTCTTGTGGTTCAGTATGCCGTCCCTGACCTCTTTCGTGAGATTGAGCCCCAGGCCGCGCTTTTCAAGGACTTCGACGATCCTCACGGACTGCACGTTATGCTCGAATCCCTCAGGGCAGGCCCGTGCGAGCGCACGCTCTCCGGCATGGCCGAACGGAGTGTGCCCGATGTCGTGTCCGAGTGCAATAGCCTCCGTAAGGTCCTCGTTGAGACGAAGGGCCTTAGCGATAGTTCTTGCGTTCTGCGAAACTTCAAGGGTATGTGTCAGACGTGTTCTGTAATGGTCACCTTCCGGTGCGAGGAATACCTGCGTCTTATCCTTGAGCCGCCTGAATGAATTGCTGTGAAGTATCCTGTCGCGGTCTCTCTGATAAACAGGTCTTATGTCGCACTCTTCCTCCTCAACGTCACGGCCTTTGGAATTCATGCTCTTGGAGGCAAAAGGCGACAGATATTGATTTTCCCACTGCTCTATTTCTTCACGAATAGTCATGATCAGCATCAACCACCCGATTCTAAGTCTCTAAGGGATATATTACGCAGGCAGGACGTATTTCCTTTTTTTTTTTGTGATTTTTCGAAAAGATGTGATTTTTACTGATCGGCCGTTTCATCATCCGCTTCGGCGGCCTCTTTGGCCGAATCGGACATGGACGGATCATAACCGGGCATGTACTTTCTGTAGAGCGCGATATGGTCGTAAATGCATCTCCAGCTGCTCGTCGACATGCCGGTGACCACGATGAGATCGGTTCCGTTATCATCAGTCGCATAGCTTGCCGCGCAGTTTCCGGATTCCTTGACGTATCCGGTCTTCGCGCACGTGATCGTAGCCCCGATAGGCTTGTCCTCGGCCCTGCGGAGGAACCAGTTCGATATCTCTATCCCGTCCGGATGCTGCTCGGTCGGCGTAGTCGTGTAGATTCTCGTCGAAAGAATCTCCCGGCAGAGCGGATTGGCCACTGCCGCACGCAGTATCATGGCCATGTCATAGCATGTGCAGTAATGATCCTCATCAAAGAGCCCGACGCAGTTCGTGAAATGCGCAGTCTCTGACAGCCCCATCGTCTCGAGCTTCTTGTTCATGAGCTCAACGAATTCCTCATGACCGCCTGCGACATAAGTTGCGAGTCCTACTGCCGCATCCGCGCCCGAAGGAAGGATCGTGCCGTAGAACAGGTCCTTGACCTTAACTGTCTCATTATCGAGGAAACCTACCCTGCTGGCGCCGTTCCTGCTGCTGTAATAGTTTATCTCCGGAGTTATGGTGAACGAATCTTCCATCCCGTCCTCAGGGATGTTCTCTGCCGCAACGAGAACTGTCATGATCTTCGTCATGGAAGCCGGACTGATCCTCGTCTTTCCGTCGCGGATCGCAAGAATGCTGTTCGCGTTCATATCGATGACAATGCCGTACTTGCTGATGACATCCTCGCCCATGCCTTCGGTCTCAGGCGTCTCATCGGCATAATACTGCATACTCTTCAGCATCTCTATCTCTTCCTGCTTATGCCGTTCCTCATCAATGATCGTGGTGTCGAGGAGCGGATGGGCGGCATATACGAACGGTCTTCTCGCGAGCTCCTCTTCGTGCTCACGCACCTCATTCATCTTGGCGATATCCGCGAACACAAAAATAAGGATTCCGATCAGGAACCCCAGATGAAGGGAAAATTTCCCTATCAAGCGAATATACCATGCCCTCTTGGCTCTATATTTCTCGGCAGCGAGCTCCTCTTCATCCTGCTTCGCCTGCATCTTGCTGAACAGAAGATCCTCGAGCTCACGGCCTAACTCAAGTCTGATTGAATACATACTGTCTCTTGCGCAATATTATCGTTTATAAGCAAGTGAAATTATATTATGATGCATATATCATGTCAAGGCAGAAGGGACAGTGAATGCTTGACAAAAAATGGGCACTAATGTATATTATATGGCGCACTACTTATGCAGAAATGGCGGAATTGGCAGACGCGCACGGTTCAGGTCCGTGTGAGGTAAAACTCATGAGGGTTCAAGTCCCTTTTTCTGCACTCAAAAAGCCTTGATAATCAAGGCTTTTTTTGTTTCTGAATCGTATTTCATGTCATATAACGTCTCAAAGCAGCGCAGATCAAAACCTCTCGGCCATCCACGCATACAGATCGGCATAGACCGTTTCGCGGTCAAGTTCGTTCAGTATCTCATGCCTGTCGCCTTCATAGAGCTTTATGGACAGGTCCTTCACCCCTGCGGCCTTGAATTTATCGTAGGCCTTGCGGACACCTTCGCCCATCCCTCCGACGGGATCCTGATCGCCCGATGTGAAAAGGATCGGAATGTCCATGTTCATACGCTTGATGTTGCTCATTGAATTGTCGAATCTAGTCGCGCGCATGAGCACCATATATCCGTTCAGCGAGAAAGACCCGCCGTCCTTTTTGTTTTCCGGGCTCATGTATCTCTTGACGTTCTCAGTGTTCTTCGAAAGCCAGCTCTTTGACGGATCCGCTCCTGTCGTATCGAACTGCTTGTAATTCTTGCTTCCGAACATGAGGCCTTTGACGAAATCCGAAGGGCTGTCTTTTCCCTTTATAGCCCCAAGAAGCTTGCAGACGGCCGTTCCGGCGATTATAGCGGCATCAGGTTCAGTACCCGTTCCCATTATGATCGCACCGTTAAGCCCATCAAGGTCTGCCGATTTTACCGCGAGGAATTCCCGAAGGAGATATGACCCCATGCTGTGCCCGAGTATGAAGTGCGGCAGTTTGCTGTACTGTTCCTTCATGATGCCGTAGTTCGTGAACATATCGGCGACCATCTTTTCATCCGGCCTGTCGCAGTGCATGATGCCGAGGTCGTTCTCATTTTCGACCGAATCCCCGTGGCCTATATGATCATGTCCGAACACTGCGAATCCCTTTGTCGTCAGGAACTCGGCGAATTCGGAATATCTCTCGATATGCTCCTGCATGCCGTGGACCAGCTGGATCGCGGCAACAACATCCCCGCTCTCGGGTTCCCACTTCAGCGCATGGATTTTCGTATGCCTGTCATCTGCTGATGAAAATGAATATTCGGTTACTTTCGCCATATGGTTCCCTCCTGTCTCTGAGCATATCTGAAGCTGACTTTCTTAGCTTTCCTACAGCGCGCATTCTGATGTCGCAACTACATCTATATCAGTTCCGGCTACGCCGCGGATGATCACATCTCCCTCACGAACCGGGGCAGATGCCGTGAATTCTTTCAGTTCCTCGATGCATCTCGCGATGCTTGCCTTAGGAATAGGATGAGCGGTCTTTACTGCAACCAAAGGCTTGTTTCCGCCCGTTACCCTGACTGTTGATGTGACTGTCCTGACAGGCGAAATGACCTCGCTTCTCGCGTAAGCCTCGCCCCTGTCGCAGCTGTTTCCTGAAACCGAACTGACAACCCCATCCCTGAGTGTCACTTCTATCATGCAGCCCTTCGGGCAGGTTATGCAGGGAACCGTTACCGTGACGCTTCCGTCAGGAGATTCCACCGCTTCGGGATTCGCGCCGTTTCTTGTGGCGTTTCTTGCCGCGAACTTCTTCATGAGCTCCGAATCCGGGTCGGGATCTGTCTGCGAGTGAGCCTCTCCCCGGTCAAATGCCTTTATGTATTCCGCTGCGGCTTTTCCTGCCTTTGCGGCTTCCTTAGAAACGTTGTCAACAAGGTCGTGGACATGAAGAACGTTGCCGCAGGCGAAAACCCCGGGGCAGCTCGTTTCATACTCATCTGTCACGACCGCGCCGCGCGTCGCACCTGACATCGCGATGCCCATGTTTCTTGAAAGCTCGTTCTCGGGAATGAGTCCGACAGACAGAAGAAGCGTATCGCATTTGATCTCTTTCTCCGTTCCCGGAATGGGTTTTAAGTTTTCATCGACCTGTGCGATGACAACAGCTTCTACCCTGTTCTTACCTTTTATGTTCACGACGGTGTGGCTCAGAAGAAGCGGTATCCCGAAATCGTCAAGACACTGTACGATATTACGTTTGAGTCCGCCCGAATAAGGCATGATCTCCACGACCATCTTCACCTTGGCGCCTTCAAGGCTCATTCTTCTAGCCATGATAAGGCCTATGTCGCCCGAACCGAGTATCACGACTTCGCGTCCAGGAAGCAGTCCGTCGATGTTGACGAACTTCTGAGCAGTGCCCGCTGAATATATCCCGGCCGGCCTGTAGCCCGGAATGTTGAGCGCGCCTCTTGCCTTCTCGCGGCAGCCCATGGCGAGCACTACGGCCTTCGTACGCAGCTGCTGCAGTCCGTGCTCGCTGCTGTAGGCCTCAACAACTTTTATTATCTTTCCGTCTTCAGTAACGGTCCTTATGTTCATTACCATGGTATTGAGACGGTATGAGATCTCATTCCTGTCCGCAACCATTCCGATATAGCGAAGAGCATACTCCGGTCCCGTCAGCTCCTCATCGAACGTATGAAGTCCGAATCCGTTATGGATGCACTGTCCGAGTATTCCGCCGAGTTCCCTGTCGCGCTCTAATATCATGATCCTGCCGATCCTGTTCTCTGCCATTGAAAGCGCCGCGGCCATACCCGCAGGACCTCCTCCGACGACAACGGCATCATACATTTCCTCATCTTCCGCAACAGAAGCCTGATTGAGCAGTGCCTCGCTTTTCTTTTCAGACACGTCTTCTCTCTCATGGATCTCATCGCAAAGAAGTATGTCGGAGCCGCGGCCTTTCTTCGTTATCTTCTCGATAGGGATCCCGAGCTCGCGGCTCAGTATCTCCATGACCTTCGGATAGCAGAATCCGCCCTGGCACCTTCCCATGTTCGCACCCGTACGGCGTTTTACTCCATCGAGCGTGCGCGCCCCGAGAGGTCTTCTTATCGTCTCTAATATCTCGCCTTCCGAGACTGATGCGCAGCGGCAGATGATGTTGCCGTACGTGCTGTCTTTTTCTATGAGCGCCTTCTGCTCTTCTTCCGGCAGAAGCTTCATGTATGTGAGCGGCTTCAGCTCCTCAATGAAATCATCCTTCTTCTCAGGCTTAAGGATCGATGCAGCGATATCAGCGACCATGACACCGATTGCGGGTGATGCGGATAATCCGGGCGATTCGATCGCGGCCGCATCTATGAATCCCGGGCAGCCTTCTATCTCGCCTATTACGAAATCGCCGCGGTCGCCGTGAGGACGCAGTCCTGCGAAAGACGTGATCACTTCTTTCATCGGAAGGTCCTTTACCGCGCTCGCGCCCGGCCTGTTCACTGCAGCAAGTCCTTCCGCAGTCGTGAACGTGCCCTCTTTATCATCAAGATCCGTCGCAGTCGGTCCGACGAGAAGATTCCCGTGTATCGTCGGGGATACCAGTATTCCCTTTCCGAGCGATGACGGCATGCGGAACACGGTACGTCCTACATGCTTTCCTGCCGTCACGTCGAGAAGGCAGTATTCTCCTTTTCTCGGAGTTATCGCAAGCTTATCATCCGTCATCATGTTGTGGAATCTGTCTGCGTATACACCCGCGGCGTTTATGACAACAGACGCAGTAAACGTAACGTTCTCATCCTTTCCGGCCTCGAACTCGTCATGCTTTATGGCTTCTATCGCAAACCCGTCAGCTGTTTTTCTTACATCAGTCACTTCAGTCAGAAGGTGAAAATCAGTCCCGTTGACACATGCGCTCTCCGCAAGGGCGCTCGTTAAGCGGAACGGACAGATGATGCCGCCCGTCGGTGCAAAAAGCGCTCCCTTTGTGTCATCGGAAAGGTTAGGCTCCAGTAAAAGCGCCTCTTCCCTTGAAAGAATCTTAAGGTCTTTTACACCGTTCTTTACGCCGCGCTCATAGAGCTCCTGCATATGAGGTACATCCTCATCTGTAAGAGCAACTACCAGCGAGCCGTTGCGCATGAACGGTATCCCGAGTTTTTCGGCAAGAGCCGGCATCATCTCAGAGCCCTGCACGTTGAGCTTTGCCTTGAGCGTTCCCGGCTTCGCATCATAACCCGCATGGACTATTCCGCTGTTGGCTTTTGATGTTCCCTCGCCTATGTCGGAATTTCTGTCTAGAACCGCCACGTTTATCCTGTAGCGGGACAGCTCTCTTGCAATAGCGGAGCCGACCACTCCGGCTCCGATTATCAGCGCATCATATTTTTTCATCTTCGTATCCTGTCCTTATCTGAATCGTTTATTCGTCCTTTGCCCAGTCGTTTGCGCGCTTGACGGCCTTCTTCCAGCCCTTTATGCGCTCCGCCCTTTCCTCATCGGAAATTGCCGGCGTGAAAGTCCTGTCTATCTTCCAGTTCGACAGGACATCCTCCTTGTCCTTCCAGTATCCTACCGCAAGCCCCGCAAGATATGCCGCGCCCGCTGCGGTCGTTTCTATGCAGACCGGACGCTTTACAGGCGCATCTGCGATGTCTGCCTGCGTCTGCATGAGAAAATCATTCGCGCTAGCTCCGCCGTCGACCTTAAGCGAAGAAAGCGTTATGCCCGAATCCGCCTCCATGGCATGAAGCACCTCATAAGCGGAATAAGCGATCGATTCGAGCGTTGCGCGTATGATATGGTATTTGTTCACGCCTCTCGTAAGACCGACGATCGCGCCTCTTGCGTACTGGTCCCAGTAAGGCGCTCCGAGTCCTGTGAACGCCGGGACGACATAGCATCCGCCGGTGTCCTTCACTTTCTGCGCCATGTAATCAGAATCCGCCGCGGAATCAATGAGACGCATCTCATCTCTGAGCCACTGTATCGCCGCGCCTGCAACGAAGATCGAACCTTCCAGGGCATACGTGACTTTTCCGTCGAGTCCCCATGCTATCGTGGTAACGAGCCCGTTGTTTGAGAAGATCGGCTCTTCGCCCGTGTTCATGAGAAGGAAGCAGCCCGTTCCGTATGTGTTTTTCGCCTCTCCTTTTTCAAAGCATGTCTGACCGAAAAGCGCAGCCTGCTGATCTCCCGCCGCTCCTGATATCGGAATCTGCCCTCCGAAGAATGTCTCATCGGTCATGCCGTAAACGCAGCTGTTCGGCTTCGGTTCCGGAAGCATGCATTTCGGGATGTCGAGCTCTTTCAGTATCTCGTCATCCCATTCAAGTGTGTTTATGTTGAAAAGCATCGTGCGGCTCGCATTGGAATAGTCGGTGATATGAACCCTGCCCTTCGTGAGTTTCCATATGAGCCACGTTTCTACCGTTCCGAAAAGCAGCTCTCCTCTTTCGGCTCTCTGCCTTGCGCCTTCAACATTCTCAAGTATCCAGCGCAGCTTTGTCGCGGAAAAATAAGCATCAATAATAAGTCCCGTCTTCTTGCGGAACATTTCCGTCAGGCCTTTTTCCCTTAAGCTGTCGCAGTATTCGCTCGTCCTGCGGCACTGCCAGACGATCGCGTTGCAGACGGGCTCGCCTGTTTCCTTATCCCATACGATCGTTGTCTCTCTCTGGTCGGTTATGCCGATCGCAGCGATATCATCGGCAGTCGCGCCTATCTTGCTCATCGCCTCAACGCACACGCCGAGCTGCGTCGACCAGATCTCGGCCGCATTGTGCTCAACCCAGCCCGGCTTCGGGAATATCTGCGTGAACTCCTTCTGCGCTACTGAACATATCTCGCCCTGCCTGTTGAAGAGGATCGCCCTGTTGCTGGTCGTGCCCGCATCGAGCGCCATAACGTATCTGCTCATATCATACCCCCGCTTATGATTTTCGCTTTATCACTGATTCTGAATGCTCTGATTTGAAAAGTTCTCAAGGAAGTGCTTTGTTCTTTCGTTCTTCGGATGATCTATGACCTCATTCGCCGGGCCCTGCTCAACGATAACGCCGCCGTCCATGAAGATGACGTTGTCCGCAACATCCCTTGCAAAAGCCATCTCATGAGTCACAACGATCATAGTCGTCTTCTGCTTCGCAAGCCCCTTTATGACACGGAGCACCTCACCCGTAAGTTCGGGATCGAGCGCACTCGTAGGTTCGTCAAAGCACAGTATGTCGGGATGCATCGCCATTGCCCTTGCGATGGAAACCCTCTGCTTCTGACCGCCGGAAAGCTGATGCGGATAATGGTCCATCCTGTCCGAAAGTCCCATCTGATCGAGAAGCTTCTTTCCTTCCTCGATGATGTCTTTTTCAGTGACGGATGAGCTCTTATCTATGTGGAGCTTCGGCGCAAGACATACGTTCTCAAGCGCGGTGTACTGCGGAAAAAGATTGAACGACTGGAACACCATTCCGAAGTGCGTTATCTTCTTCATGATCTCCTTCTCCTGCCGGTCCTTCGGATCGTCGGCATCAAAGAACTTCTCTCCGCGCAGCCTTATTATTCCCGAATCCGCGAACTCGAGAAAATTAAGGCAACGCAGAAGCGTTGTCTTTCCGCTTCCGGATGAGCCTATGATCGACAGTGTCTGCCCTTCGTCGAGAGCAAACGATATGTCGGATAGAACTTTTGTGCTGCTAAATGATTTCTGCAGCGATTCAACTTCGAGAATATGCAATTCCAACCCCCAGTGTAACTACTCGAAATACCCGAGCTTCTTTTCGATGTATCCGAACAGCATCGTGAGCAGTCCGGAAAAGAGAAGGTAGAACACGCCCGTATAGAACAGGGGCCAGATGATGCCGGCGCCCTTTATGAACGACTGGCCTTCCCATATGATCTCGTATACGGCGATAACCCTTGCAAGAGACGTATCCTTTACAAGAGTTATGACTTCATTCGAGATCGGCGGTACGATCCGCTTTATGACCTGAAGCAGAATTACTCTGAAGAACACCTGCCATTTAGACATTCCGAGAACCTGTCCGGCCTCGTACTGCCCTATAGGTATCGACTGTATCCCGCCTCTGTATATTTCCGAAAAATAACAGGAATAATTGATGACGAAAGAAACGAGCGCGGCGATGAACCTGCCCTCGCCGAGACCGTTCCAGAACGGATTCCCGAATATGATCCCGGGTCCGTAGTATATGACGAGAAGCTGCAGCATGAGCGGCGTGCCCCTGACAACCCATATCAGGAAACGGACAGGCATGCGTATGATCACATGCCTGCTCATTGATCCGAAACTTATGATGAGTCCCAGCGGCAGAGAAAAAAGCAGCGTCAGGACAAATAGTTTTAATGTTGTCAGAAAACCCTCTAACAGGGTCGCCGTTACTGTTGCAAACAAATCTTTGCTCCCTGAAACTGATATTTACTGAGCTATGATAGCGTACTGAACTCCGTATGACTTAGCGATGTTCTCAACGGTGCCGTCATCATAGAACTTCTTGAACTCATCATTGAGGAATGCCGTAAGGTCGGAACCCTTCCTGCAGCCTACGCCGTACTCTTCCTCTGTAAGCTCAACTGTATGAGTGAGATCCTCATAGCTCGTGCCTTCGCCGATCATAGCGCCTGCCATGAGAAGGTCGATGATGCATGCATCGGAGGAACCTGCTTCAACTTCCATAAGAGCGTCTGCCTGAGAAGTGAGAGATGTGTGCTCCCATCCTTTATCCTCTGCAACCGCTTCGCCTGCGGATCCTGCCTCAACTGCGAAATTGAGCGATGCAAGGCTTGCCTCATCCTTGTAATTGTCGGCAACATCCGTCTTCAGCACAACAACCTGCGCGTTCTTGCAGTATGCGTTCGTACAGTTCATGGAATTCTTGACTTCGTCCGTAAGCGTCATTCCGTTCCATACACAGTCTATGCTCTTGTTGTCGAGCTCGAGTATCTTGTTGTCCCAGTCGATCTCGATGAACTCGATCTTGACTCCGAGGTCTTCCGCAACCTTGCGGCCGAGGTCTGCGTCAAAGCCTACCCAGTCACCCGCGTCAGACTTGAAATCCATCGGTGCGAAATCCGTGATTCCGACGATGAGCGTTCCCTTGTCCTTGATGTACTTAAGATCTGATGAGGAACCTCCGGCGGCGCATCCTGTAAGGCCAACAAGCATTGCGCATGCAAGAAGTAAGGATATCATTCTTTTCATAGTATTATCTCCTTTTCATTTCGGGCTTCATCTGTCAGGTTTTGCAAAACCTGAAACATATGGAACATTTCCAAACAATAAAGATGTTATCACACTACGCATCAATTCGCAAACGGGCTTATTATCTCGGCAAAGCATGCGCTGTTTTTGTTTATTACGGCACCGGAGCCTATCGTGACCATTCTCCCCGAAGATATGGCATCGAACAGGGGATCATATTCCATAAGATCCTGAAGCGTGAGGCTTTTGAGCCGCCCGGCCCTCTCTTTTGCACGGTCCGCTTTTCTTCCTGCCGTAAGATCTGAAATCAGTTTTCTCGCTCCGCTGAGCTCTCCCTCATCCTCTGTATCTTTTGACAGCTGCGAAGCAGCATAATCCTCAAGGCTCTGTTCGTCAAGATGCTCGCGCACGATCTTCCATGCATCACCGCACTGCGAGAACACGCCGAGTGTTTCTTCTGCCACCGGATCTGCTCCCGTATAGAACGAGAAAGCCGGATGATCCGCTATGTACGAACATGTATACGTTCCGAAAGTTCCGCGTGTTTTCGGCATAAGGTACATATCCCTCATCGCCGCCATCGCGACATCTGCTCCGGCATCATCGGAAAGTCCTATGGCATCTGCATCCACAGTAACTATGCTGCTAACCGTCTGACCTCCCGTTACGACCGCAAGAGGATAGCTATGTTCCGCGAAACTGTATGTGCACGGCTCATGCTCTGTCTTTGCAAGCCTTCCGAGAAAATCATCCGCGCAGCTTATGCATTCCTTCTCATCCTCAGGGGCGGCCGCGTATCCTATCGCTGCCCCGCACGAAGAGTTCAGAAGGTCCCTCACTTTGCCGAGCTTTTCACTGATGATGTCATCATCCTCTTTCTCAAGCCCGTTGAGAAAATCATAATATTCAATGTAATGCGTATTCTCATAATATGCCGCTCCGTTATTGGCATCTGCAAGAGACAGGTATCTCATCACGTTCTCCGGATGGTTCTCGATGTTCGATCTCACCGCAGCCTTTATCGCTAAGATGCCTTCCCTGATCTGCTCTGCGCTGCTGAAAGAACATGTGAACAGGCGCTCGTATGTAAGATCAAAAGCATCGCTGAGTTTTTCAGGCTCCGAAAGAAAGCGTACGGTAACATACGGCTTATAGCTTCTGCCGGGCGAAGTCACTTCAAGGCTCACATCCTCGCCGTCGAGCGTTGCAGTGCCGATAAGCTCGGGAAGCTGCGAGCGTTCATGTTCTTCGGTCGGTACGAAGCTTCCGTTAACAAGATCAGCGTAAAGCGAAAGATATCCGAGAAGGTCATAAGGTATATGCGATGCGTCTATGTACAGCCAAGACGAGCACACTCCGGCCTTCTGAGTGCTTACTCCTATCTTCCTGACACCTTCTGAAGTCTCATCTCTTACTTCATATTCCCTGCCATAGAATTCATATGTGTCCCCGGCGCTGAGCTTTGCAATGTATTCTGAAGGATCGTCCGATGCTTTTTGGCTCACGCGCTCCGTTTCCTTAATAAGCCGATTCCTGTCTTCTTCAGTCATCGAATCCCTGACAGATTCCAGGGCAGATTTCATGTTCTTATCGTTTTCTTCGGCAAGTTCTGCACTCTTTTCGACCGAAACCATTGCGCTTCTTTCCGGCTCAGCTGCAGAAGCTGCAATGCGTTTTATTACGTCATTCGTAAAATGCGACATGTCCTTATAGCCGTCCTGCATCTGCAGATAGAAAAGCTCGCCGCGTCCGTTCGAATTAAGAAGTGCGATATTCGCAAGAAGCGATGCGGCCTTGTTTGCGCCCTCGCGCGCAAGCAGGAAGTCCGCGGCCTTCTTCTGCCTGAAGTTTTCTATTTCCTTCTCGCTGAGTCCTTCCGTCGCCATCTTTGCAAAAATCTTTTCAGTCAGTTTTGCAAAAAGATCGGCATCCTCTTTCTTCATGCCGTGAGCATTTACTGTCAGCACGGTAAAGTCAGATTCCGATTCTATCCCGAAGCCGAAAGATGATGACGGGAAATATGATTTCAGCAAACGGACCGGAGAAGATGACGATGAGTTGCAGATATTGCGGAAGGCATAGATGTCCATCAGCTCTTCATCCGTCGGATTTCCGAGATCGACGGCATAGACCATCTCTGTCCTGTTTTCGCTGCCGGCTCCTTCATATGACGGAAAGGCATATGACTTCTTGATAAATCCGGGGGATGCAGCTGTTTCTTTGTCTTTAAAAACAGGTCCCGGTGAATTGAATCTGGTGAAATATCCGTCCAGCATGGCAAGGAAGGGACGCGCATCTTCTATGTCTCCATAAAGATATGCCGTGCAGCATCCGGGAACGTAATACCTGTCGTGGAAAGACTTTACATCATCATAGCTGAGCATGAGTATCTCATTCGGGATCCCGCCCGCGACGTGTGCGGCGCTGCTGTCCGGATAAAGAAGCCCTACCGCCTTCTTTATGGCCGAAAGATCTGCCGTGTATGCGTTCTTCATTTCCGAATAGATCGTGCCGCCTATACGGATGTCACCGTCAGCATCATCCATCATGAGTCTCCACGCCTCAGACCTGAAAATGTCCTCATCCTCCATTATCATGGGTTCGAAGCATATGTCGGCATAGTACTCCGCAAGCTTCAGGAGCTGCTCCTCAGAATGCGATGCGACCGGGAAGATCGTGCATCTGTCCTCTGTCATGGCATTCGCGTATGATGCGAGTCCTCTCCTTGAAAGCGCTGATGTCAGCGTGCGCGAAGGATATTTTACAGATCCGTTCGCCGCCGAATGCTCGAAAACATGCGCGCATCCTCTGTTGTCAGTAACCGGTGTATCGAATCCGAGCATGAAATATCTGTTCGGATCGTCATTTTTTATTATGACGGCACGTGCTGCCGACAGATCGTGCTCGAGCACGTATACATCGGCTGAATATGCCTCGGAAGCCGTTACAGATACTACCGTGAATCCGCTGATATCATCTCCTGTATTCATTTTTGCATTCTCTGTGCCAGGTCCTGCCATAACACCCTGCGGAAAAGCCGCAAGGAGTATGGCAGAGCATGCGATCGCTGCTGTTGTTCTTTTCATCTTCTTATTCATCATTTGTGGTAGGGTTCGTTGTTCTTGATACGGTACGCTCTGTAGATCTGCTCGAGAAGTATCACCCGCATGAGCTGATGCGGGAATGTCATCTTCGAAAAAGAAAGCTTCATCATTCCTTTTTCCTTAAGCGATTCATCGAGCCCCAGCGATCCGCCGATAACGAACTGAACATGACTTTCGCCCCGGTTCTCGAGATCCGATATGAAGCCGGCAAACTCCTCGGACGGCATTTCCTTCCCCTCTATGCAAAGAGGGATGAGAACGGCATCATCAGCAACATGCCGCTGCAGGCGCTTGGCTTCAGCCTGCTTTACGAGATCGCACTCATGCGCGCTCGCACCTTCGCTCGTCTTCTCATCCTTCACTTCTATAATATTCAGTTTAACGTATCTGGAAAGGCGCTTCGCATATTCATCCGCAGCGTCCCTGTAAAATCCGTCCTTCAGCTTTCCGGCCGCAAGTACGTCGATCCTCATGTCACGGCCTTCTGGCATCGGTCATGTAGAACACGGTGAAAAGTCCCGGCCCGCAGTGCGCTCCGATGACAACTCCGAGTCCCGATATGGTGACTTTCGCCGCAGGATATGCTTCAAGTATCCTGTCCCTTACGTACTCGGCATCCGCAAAACAGTCCGCATGGTTTATGAGAAACTCCGGACGCTGCTCGTCTTTGATGTCAGATTTGATCGAATCGATTATGCTCGAAAGCGCAGCCTTTCGGCCTCTGACTTTATTTGATGCAACAAGCGTACCTTCGTCGGGCACATAGAGCACGGGCTTGATCGAAAGGAGCGTTCCGACGAGCGCCGATGCGTTCGACACTCTTCCGCCGCGCTTCAGATAGTTCAGATCGTCAACGGTGAAGCGATGCGCGATCTTCAGCTTGTTCTCCTCTATCCATTCAAGCACCTTGTCCATCGGCTCGCCGTTCTCGTACATCTTGCAGACATGCTTCACGAGCATTCCGAGTCCGCCGGAAACGCAGCGCGTGTCGACATTTATGATGTTGCTGTCCGGATACTCCTCCTTGAGATCAGCGATAGCTTCCTCGCAGTATTTATATGATGACGAGAGCGGTCTCGTCATGTCGAGGAAGATTATCGGCTTAATTCCGTCGCTGAAAAGTCCCTCGAAAAACTTTCTGTACGTGTACATGTTGATAGCGGAAGTCGAGAGCAGCTTTCCTTCCCTCATCTGCCTGTACGTTTCCATTCTTGTTTCTTCACGGCAGTCATCCTCATAATCCTTCCCGTCCATGACGTATGAATAGCTTATGAAAGGAATATTGTGCTCGTCGAGGTATTCCCTCGTAAGGTCGCATGTCGATGCCGTTGCGATTATATAGTCCTGTTTCATTTTATCTCCTGCCTACTCCACCGTATAATTAAGCTTGACGGTTATCGTTGCCGTCTTATGCCTCGATGAAGTGTTGTATGTTCCTCCCGAGCTGTACTCGTCATCCGCGGAATTCTTCGCCGTGATCTGGAACACGCCGAGATTAGATGATACGAGCTTTCCTACGGTGCATCCGCTGCCCTTCGCCATTAGGTCTATCCTCTGCTTAGCGTTCTCGGTAGCAGCCTCGACAAGCTCGAGCTTGAGCGAGTCAAGATCCTTGTAGTAATACTCGGGTGAATTCGATGTGAACTCAACGCCGTCCTCAATGAGCTCCGTTATACCGCGGGAAACTTCCTCTACCCCGTCCACGTCCTCTGAGGAGACGGTCACTGTCTGATAGAGCTCATAGCCGTTGAACGTATCGCCGACATAGTTGCCGGCATCATTGTAATTCGATGAATATCTCTTTGATATCTCGATCGCCGAGAAAACAACATCGCTCTCTGCAATGCCCTTCTCAGCAAGATAGTTCTTTATCTTGCGGGCATCCCTGTTGAGCCTTGAATATGCTTCGGTCGTGTTCTCTGCGAATGCGGAATAGGTTCCGCGCCATACGATGAGGTCGGCCTCGAAATCCACGCTCGCAGAACCCGTAGCGGAAAGTCCGCCGCCGTTGTCCTTCTTGTACTCGACCAGACCGCCTGTGAAAATATATGTGCACGCTACAGCCGCCGCGGCGGCAATAATAACGCATATGAGTGTTATTATCGGCTTCAGGATCGAAACTGCTCTGTTCTCGTTATCCATTATGCTCTTCTCCTCTTCCCCGTTCATCTGCTTCTCTTCTTTCTCACTCTGCGCCTGTATCTTTTGCGCTTTCCCTCTTCCTGCCTGTACTTGTTGATTTCCTCAAATATAGTATTATAATCGCGTTCAAAAAGCAACTCACATATTTCCTTCTGGAGCACGGCAGCATCGATTTTTTCCTGCTCTGCGAGCACCGCGATCTTGTCGATGACGAACGACTTGCTCTTCTCTTTATAGGCAGGCATGTCATGATACCGCTGAATCTTCACGAGTTCAGGGCGCCAGAGGAATTCAAGCTTCCTCCTGAAAGTCACTTCCGCATTCTCTTTCGGCTCTCTCAGCACATAGAAATCATGCTCATCGCCTTCAAGCTCCACGGTGATAACTCCCCAGTGCTCCGGAACATGCTCCCTTATGTGGAGCGCGTGGCTGCTTCCGACAACGACGATGTTCCTGTCATAGTATCTGTCATAGTCTTCAACCTGCCGTGCAAGGCGCGCATACGTGTCGGCATCGCTCTTTATCTCTATGCCGAAAATCGCATCCTCGGTGATCATTACCGCGTCCGCACGTGATCTTCCTATGTTCTTCTCTTCGAGTATCCTTATCTTGCCGTACTTCTCCTCAAGGAAGAAGAAAAGCGGCTCCCTGATGTCCTTGTCTTTAAGCACAGGGTTGCTCCTTTACACAAAACTCTGCCTGCATCATCTGATGCAGGCAGAGCTGAAATAACCTGAATGCTGCCGATCTTATTCTGACAGTTTAAAGAAATCTATCGCTGCGCTCATGTCCTCGTTTATGTTGCGCATCTCCGCAGTTGAGTTCTGCGTATCCGAGCATGCATTCGTAACGGTCTGGCACGATGCCGCAACTTCTTCTGCAGAAGCACCGAGCTCTTCGGAAATCGCACCGAGCTCTGTCGTCGTATTCGAAAGCTCTACCTTGATCTTGTCGAGCATAGCCGTCATCTGTCTGATCGTATCGATCTCGGTTATGGATGCCTCAACCGAATCGGAAAGAACGTTGAACTTATCCTGTGCCATTTCGATATCGGACTGCTCTTTGCTGATGACATCGAAAACTCTGTTGCTGATGTCAACCGTTCCGTTCGAAAGAACGATGACGTTCTCGATGATCTGCTTGATCTCCTTAGCCGACTGAGCCGAGGAATCTGCAAGGCTTCTGATCTCGTCAGCAACAACCGCGAATCCGCGTCCTGCCTCGCCGGCACGTGCTGCCTCTATCGAAGCGTTGAGTGACAGGAGGTTTGTCTGCGCCGCGATCGTCTCGATAGCCTGAACGGCCGTTCCGATCTCTGCTATCGCCGTATTTGTCTCAGCGATCTTGTTGTTGATGTTCTCCATTGCCTCAACGGATTCATTAGCTCCTGCATAAACTGACTTCATGCAGTCGGTTGCATCATTGTTCGCATTCTTGATCGTCTGTGATGCATCATAAAGTTTATGAACGTTATCGTTGAGCTTCTCTATATCGTTACCGAGCTCGGCTGCCTTCTCAGCCATTGTCTGAGCATTCTCGGCAACACTCTGGGATGTCTGTGCGACTTCATTGATAGCCGTGTTGATCTGCGATACGGACTCAACATTGTTGCCGGTCATACCGTCGACATTGACTATCGCATTGTTGAGTACGAACGCTGAATCCTTAACCGACTTCATCGAAGTAGTGAGCGCTTTCTTCAGATCCTGGAAAGCATTTATGATGCTGACTGTCTCCTTGATATGAGATTTTGCATTGCACTCCGTCGTAACATCACCTGTGCTGAGTTTCTCGAGCGACTTGGAGATCGTGATGAGAGGAACAGAAATTATTCTCTCTATGATCATCGCTATTACTGCGAAAAGAATTATGCATGCGAGGCAGATGATGATCGTATAAGTCTGGAGTGATTTTATTCCGCCGAGAACATCCTTCTCATCTGCGGTGAGAACTGCGATGTAATGCTCATTAGCTCCTACATAGTAGCCGGCATACTTCATTGCGCCCTTGTACTCATATTCGACGACGTCCGGCTGAGGATGCTCACCTGCTGCAAGCTTTGCAACCAGTCCCTTGACTGCTGCGTTCTCGACAGGATTACCTATCTTGGACTCATCGGGATGATAGAGCATGGTTCCTTCTTTATCAACGAAATATACATATGCGCTGCTGAGCTTGAGATCAGATACATCTGAAATAGCCGCTGCAATATCCTGTACGAAGAATCCGCATCCAGCGTATCCGATGTTCTGGCCGTTGACATTGATCGGAGCGTACATTGACATGATAAGCTTTCCTGTTGCGGGGCTTACCATGATACCCGTATTGTAAACGCCGTCTGACGCACCTTCCATTGCGGTCTGCAGCTGCTTCAGAGGATCTCCCTCACGGAGCGGCTTGCCTATGATCTGCGGCGCCGTGGGATGAGTAAGAACGTTGGAATCCCACTGTGCAAGATAAATGCCTTCCCATCCGTTCAGCCTGCTGAAATAATCGATCGTGTACTGCTGAGCCTTTTCCTGAACGGCCGCATTATTGGGCTCATTGAGAGCCTGCAGGATGATGGGTGCGGTTGTGTACGCCTTAAGAATCTCTTTGTTCGTTTCGACCATCGTATCAAAAGAATTACCGACATCATCAACGACCTGCACAAGCGAATTGTGCGTATAGTTCTTCATCTCTTTGCTGCTCTTGTTGTAAAGAACTATTCCGATGATGAGTGAGGATACGAAAAGCGGAATGAGCGCGAACAGAATAAGCGTTATCCGCATGTTGAGTTTTGACTTCGCTCCCCCTTTCGATGCCGTCTTCGCCGATTTCTTTGACGAAGTCTTCGGCGCTGATGCGCCTGATCTTCCAGTGCTATTAGCCATAACATCCTTCTCCTTGTTATTTTTTCACGGAATCTGCCGTGCTTTTAACAGTAATTATAGTCATTTGGCACAATATATTCAAGGAAAATGTCACATTTTGCGGAAAAATAATCAATCCGTCTGAATCACTCGTGCTTGAAGAAAAGAAGAAAATCATCAATATATCCGCGAACGATCTTGACGAAATCAATATCCATGATCCCCGCACAATAGACGTATACGCTTATTATTATCGCAAGAATGGCAAAAATGATCCCGAGGATTATCTCAAACTTTCCAAGCTTTCTCAGCGGTTTTTTCTTCATCAGAAGCCGTATCGGTCCGAAAAGAAGAGCCAGCGCGGCCGGAACCGCTCCGACTATCACCCAGGACATTACGAATCCCACTATTCCGAGTACAAGAACTACTATTTCCATGGCCTAAATCCTTTCAGGCAGAATTATAACATAATTTCCTGTTGACTACATCCGATTACTCTGATATTATATCAACTTGAGCGGAAGTGTCGGAATTGGCAGACGAGCAAGACTAAGGATCTTGTGAGCAATGCGCTCGTGTGAGTTCAAGTCTCATCTTCCGCACGAAAAAAGCTCAGAACTGTTGAATCAATGGTCCTGAGCTTTTTTGTTTCTTGACTCTTGTGGTCCTTTGGTTTTCCACCGTCTTCAGAAGATCTGCACTCTATTGGAGTTCTTATCGCCGTAGGAGTGTCTTGGCGATCCGGATTTTCAGCGTCCAAGCACTCTCTAGAGCTTTCTGTGCGTCATAGAGTGCTTTTTATGTGCTTTCCCCTCTTGTTTTCTTCTCCTCAAGCACTCCAGAAGCTATCATTTGCTTCCAGGCGTGTTTTTTCGCTAAAAAATTACACTCCTGAAGAGCTATCATGCCTGCAGGAGTGCTTTACCATATTCTGCTACTGTAAAGCTTTTTACTTATCAGCTCTGTTGCTGACCTACGCTTGGCTCCCGCAACGCTCCACTCCACCCATTGTTGAAGAGAGAGCGCATCTGCCCTGCGTGTTATTTGTCCACTGGCTTGTTCCATCCTTTACACATCTTGTAATCGCATCGGAATACCCATTATTTGTTTTGTTGCATCAACTGGTTATTTATTACTTATTTCCTGGATAACAGCCAGCCAGGAAATCTTTGATTTTCCCGGCAAATTCCTCCGGCAGCTGTCCCTGAGGTGAATGTCCGCAGCCTTCCATAAGATGGACAGAAACCTCAGGTGCGGTAATGTTATCTGCGTATTCCTCAACAAGTCCGACCGGACAGATCCAGTCGCATGAGCCGGAAAGCAGAAGCACCGGCATCTGATATGCATCTTCATGTTCGAGTGCATCAAAATCCATCATATATCCGCCGAGCGGCTTCTCAACAAGCACTTCGTATCTCGTTCCGCCAGACATTGCACTCATCTGGATCATGTACCACCTGATATCGTCCACGCCGGCAATCGGGCTGGTCAGTGCAGCCATCGTCGAAACATCTTTCGTGACGGTCTGCGGATGGTAAACATCAGTAAGCGTCCTCAGCTGAAGAAGATTAGCAATGCTCTTGTCCGACATGAATCTCTCATAAGCGGTCTCAAGCTCCGCCGTATCATCTCCCCGCTCCTTTGCGGTCTTGAGAGCATCCTCATATGAATAGGTTTCCCCGTAATAGTCCCGTTCATTCACGCACTGGCCTACGCCGATGTAAGCGGATACTTTTTCAGGATGTGTCAGGGCATATCTGCTTCCGAGCATGGAGCCGTATGAATGTCCGAGAATGATCACCTGTTCCCTGCCGAAACGTCCGCAGGCGTAATCGACAAGCGCATCAAGGTCGGCAAGCTGCTGCTCAAAAGTCAGCGTCGCATTGTCAGGATCGATGCCGGCATTGCGATAATACGATCTGCCGCACCCTCTCTCATCCCAGCTGATGACCGTATACTCATCCGTAAGATAATCCTGCCAGCAGTAATCGATGAAAGTCGTCGGAGAGCCGGGACCTCCGTGCAGAGATATGATGACAGGGTTGTCGGCAGACTCCCCTATGATCGATACATACTCTTCCTGGTCATTCAGCTGAACAAATATCTGTTCATTGACGCCGTCCTTATATGCAATCGCATGCCTGAACTGTTTTATGTTCCGGCAGGCAATGAAGAACACGAACGCTCCTATGATGACCGTAAGAATGACGATAGCTGTAACCTTCATGAATCCGAACAGTATCCGGATAGGAAGTTTCTTCTTTTCCTTCGGTCCGTATACTTCTTTATGATGATCAAGGTGAATTCCGATATGTCCTATTCCGAGTATTATAGAGCCGAGCAGCATAAGTATGTTCCCGCCATATATCCCGAGCAGGAAGAAAGCGATCACAGGGTATGTCGCTCCAGCAACCGGAATGCCGATAAGTCCCCTGTAGAAATCCTTCATCGTCTTCTCGCTTCTGAAATACCTGATCCAGAAAATCTCATAGAGCACCATGCAGACGAATGATGCCAGAAGAACCAGGCTCCAGAAATGCCAGCCTTTATAATTGAAGTCCGAAAAGAAAAGCGCGACAGGCGTAACTATGAACTCTCCTGTCCTTTCAAGCGCAAGCAGTACTTTATTCTCTTTTGCGGCATATTTTTCATAATCGACAGGCTTATTCTTCGTCCAGATGAAATTGGGAACGAGAAGCATTAAAAGCCATATCAGTCCAATATATGAAAATCCGAAACTCATAATTCTATCTCCATTAAGAACTCTATTATCTCTGTATGAAATAAACTGCCCGCATCGGGCAGTTTATTGTATGTCCGCCTTCAGCAGACATTCCGGCAAAAGGCCTCAAGCTGCTCGTCCCTCACAGATCGTAGTACTCGGCGAATTCTGCTGGATGAGGCAATCTGGATATGCGGTCGCTCGATTTTCTACAGCGGGTGATAAGCTGTTTAAGCAGTCTTTCAGGGAACACGCCTCCTGCGGTCAGATAATCATGATCGGCCTCAAGCGCATCAACTGCCTCATCAAGAGACGTAGGAAGAGCTGACAGTTTTGCCTTCTCTTCGTCCGAAAGCTCGTAAAGGTTGTAGTCATAAGGACCCCATCCCGCTTTATGAGGATCAATTTTGTTCTTTATTCCGTCAAGCCCGGCCATAAGGATTGCCGCGTATGCGTAATACGGATTGCATGTTGCATCCGGATTCCTGAGTTCAAAACGTTTTGTATCCGGAGTCTTTGCGTACGCAGGAATGCGTATGACCGCACTTCGGTTCGACATGGCATAACCTATAGTAACAGGTGCCTCGAAACCGGGTACCAGCCTCTTGTATGAATTGGTGGAAGGATTTGTTATCGCACATAAGGAACACGCATGAGAAAGCAGACCGCCCATGAACCAGTGCGCCTTATCGCTGAGCTGGGCATATCCCTTTGCATCATAGAATACCGGCTTTCCTTTCTTGAAAAGCAGCATGTGCACATGCATTCCGTTACCTGCTTCACCGGCCAGCGGCTTTGGCATGAACGTTGCCGTACAGCCGTCCTTCACGGCCTCATTTTTAATGACATATTTTGCCGACATCGTATCATCGGCGAGCTTCAGCATGTCACCGAGCTCAACCTCTATCTCCATCTGGCCGCTGCCGCCCACCTCGGGATGATGATATTTCACATCAATGCCCCATTCGTTCATGGCAAGACACATCCGTGATCTCAAGTCATTCCTGATATCCGTCGGGAGCGAATTGTGATAACCTGCTCCTGATTTCAGCTGATAGCCTTTGTTATTATCTTCAAGGCCGGCCGCAAAACCTGCCTGTGAAGTGAATAATCGTGCGTACATGTTGTAATAATCTGTACTGTACTGCACGCTGTCAAAAATATAGAACTCATATTCCGGACCGATAACCATCCTGTCGGCAACCCCGATTTCCTCCATATATTCGAGCGCCCTTATGGCAACATTTCTCGGATACTGGTCAAACGGTCTGTTGTTCGGAAGATCTATAACCCTTACATCTCCGATCATTGATAGAGTCGGAATCTCCGAATAACGATCGATAACTGCCGAGTCAAGCACAGGTATGAATACCATGTCGCTGTTCTCAACAGGTGCATATCCGTAATTCGATCCATCAAACCCTATTCCATGCTCCATAATGCTTTCCGTCAGTCTCTCCGCCGGAATGCTCAGATGACGCCATCTTCCGTCAATATCGGTCAGTTTGAAGTCAACCATCCTGATGCCTTCATCCTCAATGATTTTACGAATCTCTTTCAGTGTTCTTGCCATCTCTTCCTCCCATATGTCTATATAATGATCTTCATAAGACTCTCATATTATAACATCATGAAGCCTTTTTTTGTCTTAAATTGATGATGAAAAAACCCGCAGCATTCATCAGAATTATTACTGCGAGCGCAATAAGCCCATAAGCCACAAGGTATCCCCCATATCCTCCGGATTCATAAAAGATTGTGAGCGGCGAGCCGTTCGACGGTCCGTTAAGAAACATATAGTTTGTTCCGAACCGATGATCGAAAATCATGACCGGAGGAACGATCACAAACAGGAACAATATGCTCTTATACGCTTCCCCTATATCCGGCCGTATGCTCCCGTCGATCAGCATAACAATTATGTACGCGGTAATGAACACATGGAAAAGAAAACTCTCCACGGTAATGAAATGCCACGCCGGATAATAAGTTGCATCCGGAAACAGTATCGCCATGACTGCACCTGGAAGACACAGAGCAAACAGGGCCTGACCCAGGACGGAGCCAAAAAACGAATCATGACTTGTCAGTTCATACAGAAGACAGAGCATTCCCGTCATGCTGCAAAGGTGAAGAGGAAGTTCCGAGATAAAAGCAACATTGCTTACCGCAACGAAAACCCATCTCATGATCATAAGAACAATCGGGATTATGGCCGTAATGCGCCTGGCGATTCTGCCGCTTTTGCCGCGGCCGGTTCTGCAGAACATGATGATACCGACGATCATCACAATGCTGAGAACGATCAGTATTATATGTGTTACGCTATAGAGTGCGTATCCCGAACCCTCTGGCAGATTATAACCGTAAGTAAAGAAACCGTTCATAACCAAATATCACGCTCTGCCCATTGATTTCAGAACGATGTATGCGGCGAACGCGGAAATGACTCCGATTCCTATGGATGTTGCAGCTATCTTGACGTACATCGCCAGCCTGTCCGCAAAGTTCACCTTGCCGTTTATGAGGTCATAGTCCGGATAATGTGCTGCAAGCGCCGGAGGGCAGGCAAAGAAAAGCGTCATCATTAAGATGAAGATCACGGCGCCTATTCCGATGAATATATCGTTTTCCGGATGAGAACCGCTGCCGAGTCCGACGAAGAAAAAACCGAGAAAAGTCGCTCCGGAAATCGCGACATAAGATATGTTCCTCCACTTGATCCACTTCCTGATCCTCGATCTGCCCTCTTCATCAAAACGCTCTCTTTTCTCGAACGCTTCCACACGGTCCTTGAGCTCGTCGATCTGTCCATACTGAGCCTCGCCTTTTATCTCATCAAAGCAGACTTCAGTTCCGCAGAACGGACAGTTCGCAAAGTATTCGTTCTTATCACGATCGATTCTGCCGCCGCAGTTGGGGCATTCTATGCTGACTATGTTCACGATCTTATCTCTCCCATTTTTCTATTCCAAAACATTTCTGCAATAATGCAAAGAACCCGGAATCATTGCAGGCTGTTCCGGGTTCTCTTATCATTCAGAGCATGCATTACATGCAGGTGTATCCTCCGTCGACCGGAAGCGCAATGCCCGTAACGTATGAAGAGTTCGGTGAAGCGAGGAATACTACGGCCGTATCAAGCTCACCTTCATTTCCATAACGCTCAAGAGGGATCATTGTCTTCGCATTCTGTTGGAAGAAATCGCTGTTCAGCGTATCCGTTGTAAGCGGCGTATAGAAATAGCCCGGGCATATGGAATTGACCGTGATGCCGTATGCGCCCCACTCAGCCGCAAGTGCTCTCGTGAGGTTAACTACTCCGCCTTTTGCTGCATGATACGGCGCGGATCCGGCAATCTTGTTACCGACAAGTCCGTACATTGATGCAATGTTGATGATTCTTCCGTACTTTGCGGGTATCATTGCCTGGTTTGCAACCGCACGCGCGAATTTGAAAGTACCGAACAGGTCCACATCAAACTCTTTCTGGAACTGCTCATCGGTAATGTTCTCCGCGTGGTCAACGGCACCGGTTCCGGCATTGTTCACAAGGATATCGATCCTTCCGAATCTGTCCACGACCTTCTTGACCGTTTCTTCTATCTCATCCGTCTTCGTTATGTCGCAGCGGATAGGCATAGTCTCAACACCGTGCTCCTCCGCAATCTCCTTACATACCTGTTCCAGTAATTCCTGCCTTCTCGCTATCGCAACGATCTTGCAGCCCTGGTTCGCGAGAGCATGTGCCATCTGCACGCCGAGTCCTGATGAGCACCCGGTGATCAGGGCAACATTTCCCGTGATCTCGAAAATTCTTTTGAACATTTTCTGTTCTACCTTCCTTTCTTGAATATTTACTGTTTGTTTTTTCCCGTCGGCATTGCTGCCGGCGCAACCCCATATTCAAGTATAGTAATATTCGCGCTCTAGTCAACAGAAAGCATGATTTAACTTTTTTATTGTTCCCTGCGGTTTTTAATGCTCGAGTTTATGAACATGATATCGTTCCTGACTTTTGCGGCATCGAGCAGATATGCGAGCAGAAATACCGCCAATACATAGATGAACGCCATCCAGAAATTGCTCCGCAAAAAACGGGCAGGCAATATGCCCGCCCGTTCTGTGTGAACACGAACTGCTATCTTACTTCTGTCCGCGGAGCTGAAGTACCTGATCCCAGTTTACTACCATATGGTTCTGGCTGATCGTACCTGCAGCATACATCGCATCGTTCATGCTCGTGAAGCGTCCGAGAACAGTGCCGTTCTTGTCATCAAGAACTTCGAACGGATGTGACGGATCTGCCCCTGAAATGTCTCTTGCATCAAATACTACTCCGCCTGTTACTCCCTCGAGCAGGCTCTCATCAAGTTTCCCTCTGAGTTTGTCGTCCATTGTTGATCCTCCTTAATCTTTGATTATCAGTTGTGCACAGAAAAAATTCTGTGAGAGTTGGCTTTCAACTCCTTATATTATCACATATATATGCAATTGCTGCAACAATAAAGCGCTAAAAACACAAAAAAACACAGATGGATTCATCAGCCGTTTTCATCGTCAAGCCTCTGCCTTTCAACAAGCTCGGCGAACATGCCTTTCTTTGCAATGAGCTCGTCATAAGTGCCGTCTTCCGCTATCTGGCCCTTATCGAGCACAACTATCCTGTCGCACTGCTTTATCGTGGAAAGCCTGTGTGCTATGACTATCCTTGTACAGTCCATTCTCCCGAGCGCATCGCTGACCTGTTTCTGCGTTATGTTGTCGAGCGCAGATGTCGCCTCATCAAACATCAGTATCGCTGGCTTCGGTGCGACCGCCCTCGCTATGAGGATACGCTGTTTCTGCCCTCCTGATATTCCGCCCTGTCCTTCGGAAAGCATCGTGAACATTCCCATCGGCATCCGCTTGATGTCCTCTGCCATTCCTGCTATCTCAGCCGCCTTCCATGCGTCATCCATTGTAAGCCACGGTGCGGATATAACTATATTCGAAAAAATATCCCCGGTGAAAAGCTTACCGTTCTGCATGACCGCACCTATCCTGCGGCGGAGCGATTTCAGATCCATCCTCTTTACGTCCTTGCCGTCATAGAACACTGCTCCCTTCTGAGGCATCTCGAATCCGAGAAGAATACGCATCAGAGTGCTCTTGCCGCATCCGGTCTTTCCGACTATGGCGATGTACTGTCCCGGGTTGATCTTCAGCGACAGATCATCAAGAACCGGCGGCATGTCATCCGTATATCTGAACGTAACATGGTTCATTTCAACGGCACCTGAAAGCTTCGTCACGATCTCCTTTTCTTCGGAAACCTCGGGTTCCGTCTCCATGAGCGGCTTTATAAGCTCAAGCGTCGGCCGTATGGATGCGACCGACATCGCAATTCCGGAAAGCGCAGCAAAAGCCGCGCTGACAACGCCGTATGCGGAGTTGAATGCATAATATTCCGCAACGCTGACATTGCTCTTAATCGCTTCAAAATATATGAAAAGCGCTCCGATCAGCGTGATAGCCGTCGATATAACTCCGCTCACTTTTATGAACAGCGGCGGGTTGTAGGTATACGCGGACTGATCGGCATACGCTCTGCCCCAGCGTGCGAACGCCCTCTTTTCCGCTCCGGCCAGTCTGATCTTCGAAATACCGGAAATCAGAGCATAGCTGATTCCGCTCTCCTTTGCTGAAAGAAGCATGCGCTGCCTGTTCACTGCCATCTCGATATTGACGGATGCTGCAGTAACGAAAAACGACAGGATCGTCACCGTCAGGGCCGGTACCGCAAGATGCGGCGAATAATGCCTGATCTGGAAAATATACGCAAGAGAGAAAAGCGATGACAGTCCGGTGTTCATGAATATCACGACAAGCTGAGATGCAAGCGAATTGATATATTCCATTCTGCTTGACAGTTCACCTGCGCTGTATTCCCTGAAGAAATCCGCAGGGAGCGACAGGAGCCTCATCATAGCAGCTGCCTCAACATTCACGCTGAGCTTGTTATTTATCCGCATGCTGGCGAACTGTCCCGCCGAACTGAACAGAAGGTTGCCCATGACGGCGCAGAGCATGAAAATACCTGTTCCGATAAGTGCCACGTATCTTCCCGATGCAAGAACATCCGAGAAAAGCATTGCATTTATCCTCGGTATCATAAGTCCGACAAGCGTTGCCGCGAGCATTGTTGCGATAACGGCCGCTATATCCTTTGAATCAATCTGCTCGATTATGTAATTTAAAAGTGTAAGCGCGCCTGTCTGTCCGAGAGGGAAAGGCTTGTAGAAAGCTATAGCCTCTCTTGCGATGATATCCTCATTCTTCCGGTTTATCCTGACCCTCTTGCCAGTCAGTCTGTCGTGATAGCTGTATCCGCCCGTTCCTCTCGGAATGAGCGCTACAACGCTCCCGTCATCCTTTCTCACACCGAGCATGGCACCGGATGCATCCTTGTACCAGCCACGTTCAAGTCTGACGTTGCGTCTCATGATCCCGTACGGCCTCAGCTGACGCTCAAGCATTTCATTCATGTTGCAGTCTTCGGAAATGTCACGCTTCTTCACGTGGTAGTAATCCATGACATATCCGATGGCATCTTCTGCCGCCCTGCTGCCCTCATTGATCGCATCTGAGACTCTCCGTCCCATTACAGCGCCTGCGATGCTGAGGAAAGCGTCCTCAAACACTTCTTCGTCAGCGTTCATGCGCTGGCGTATCTGTTCATCGAACCAACCCATATATAACGCAAACCTGTCCGGTCCGCTCCCTCCTTTCTCAGTCGCTGCTGACGAGTTCCATGTAGGCGCCGCCTTTTTCCATCAGTTCCTTATGCGTTCCCCGCTCGACTACAACGCCGTGGTCGAGAACGATTATCTCATCACAGTCACGTATCGTTGAAAGCCTGTGCGCGATAACGATACAGGTTATTCCCCTGTCCTTTATAGACTTAACGACCTCATATTCCGTGCGCGCATCGAGCGCAGATGTCGCCTCATCCATTATGATCATAGTCGGATCCTGGGCAAGAACACGCGCTATCTCAAGCCTCTGACACTGACCTCCCGAGAAATCGCGACCGCCCTCTGCAAGCTTATACTGATATCCGCCGCGGCGCATTATGATGTCCTCGTGAATGCTGGCATCCCTTGCCGCCATTATCATCTCGAAATCCTCGATGGAATTGTCCCACATCTTTATGTTTCCCGATATCGTATCCTCGAACAGAATGACATCCTGATCTACAACGGCAAGGGAACCTGTGAAAACATTCCTGTCTATTTCGCTTATCGGTTTTCCGTCAAAAAGTATCTGGCCGCTCCACGGTTCGTAAAGCCCTGATATCAGTTTTGAAAGAGTGCTCTTGCCGCATCCTGATGCACCGACGAAAGCAACTCTCTGTCCCGGTTTTATCTCGAGATCAAAATCCTTGATAAGAGGTTCGGCAAGCCTTGAATAACCGAAAGTCACACCTTTCATCGAAATTGCCCCGGACAGCTTTCCGTACTCCTCGCATCCGGCACTGCCGGAAAAAACTTCGGCTTCCGGATAATCCATCACGTCCTCGATACGCTCCATTGATGTACGCATCTCCTGTATTGTCTGACTGGCAGTTATCGTCTGCTGCGCGGGCAGCGTGAACGAACCGAGGAATCCCTGGAACGCAATGATCATGCCTGCCGTGAATTTTCCCTGCATAGTAAGATATAATCCGAGAATAAGTATGAGAATGCTGGTCAGCTGAAGGACCGTCTGCGGAATGAGCCCGAGCAGTGCATCCTGTTTCTGATATCTGACCGTCTGCGTGTTGTATGATGCCTGATATCCGGACCATTTCTCAAAATAGCCGTTCTCAGCGCCGCTTGATTTTATCGTCTCGATCATGTCGATGGCGCCTACTGTCGCGGATGCGAGCTTACCCTGATCGCGCATCATGACACGGGTGATGTTTATCCTCTTTGCCGAAATGAACCGTGACAGGCCGGCATTTACTGCCACGGCGAAAAGTCCGATGCACGAAAGGATAACGGAATAACGGAACATAACGATCATGTAGAAGATCATCATGATGGAATTGATGGCAAGCGGCGTGATCGTGTCTACTACGGTCTGAGCAATACTTCCGTTTGAAAGCTTTCGCTCCTGAATGTCTCCGGCAAGCCTCTGCGTGAAAAATTCCATCGGCAGTCTCAGCACCTTCCACATGTACGTGCTGTTGCCGACCGCCGCCATGCTGCCGGAAAGGCGGAGTGAATAAACTGCTCCGATCCAAGCGGTCACGATCTGAAGAAGCGTAACGGTTGCAAGTCCTGCAAAGAACGGTATGATCCAATTGCTGTTCCTGCCCGTAAGAAGCTGATCTATGAACACTCTTGAAAAGCCTGCGTTCAGTATGGTCGCAAGCGATGATATCACAAGTGATATGGTCACGAAAGCGATCGCCGGGCCTGCACCTTTCAGTCTCTTTTTCGCGAATGAGATAACGCTCTTAGGTCTGCCTCCGGGCTCGAAATTTTCCGTCGGCTCAAACATAAGCACGATTCCGGTGAACGCTTCGTCAAAGCGCTCCATATCAACCGAATAGTTTCCTTTTGCGGGATCATTGAGATATGCCCTGTCGCGCGAAAATCCGCGAAGAACAACGAAATGGTTGAATTCCCAGTGAACGATGCACGGAAACATACCGTCTTTTTTCAGGTTTTCCGTCTCAACACGGAAGCCCTCGGCTTCAAGTCCGTAACTGCGTGCCGCCTTGATGATGTTCATGGCGTTCGACCCGTCACGGCTTACTCCGCAGTCTTTGCGTACCTGTTCGAGCGGTATCCACTTTCCGTAATATGCAAGTATCATGTCAAGAGATGCGGCACCGCATTCTAACGCCTCCATCTGCATGACGACGGGAACTCGCGCCACTTTATTCCTGACCGGTTTTTTAACAGTTTCTCCTGCCATGATGCTCCCTAATTGATCACGAATGTTATGGGGCTGACCGTCTTGACAACGCCGTCAGCGGTCACCATATCCACTTTTCCGAAAATGCCCCAGACAATAAGGCCTGCAAGAATTATAAGCGTCGCAAGGAGCACGAGCCATACAGGTACCGTCGTCACCCTGATATAATCATTCAGTTCTTCGGGTGACGTTACTCTCTCTAAACTTTTTTTCCGGAACAGTTCACTCATATCATCTTTTCTCCGTATACAATTAAATCCGCATTTATGTTATACTCTTTATGCGACCGTAAACACCGTAACGGCTCATGGAGGAACACATATGTACAAAGACATTACTACCTGCAGCGCCTGCAAACATTTCTATATCAACCCTGAAGGAATCAGCATGTGCAACAACGAAAAAGGTCTTGCTTTTCCTACAGCCGTCGACTACTGCTCGAATGCGGAGCCTACTGACGAGAAGCGCGACGTAGCCAATTCCGAGCTTCTCAAGCTCGTTTACGAACAGCGCAGGAATTCTTAACGCTCATACGTTCTTAATCCCTATCATTTTCCTGCTTCCCACTGAGCATGCAGCGTCCAAGTATTATAGCGGTTAAGAAGCCTCTCTGCCCATGATGGGAGAAAATCGCCCGCATCGGCATACAGTCTCCCGGTGCCTTCCGCATCGGCTGTCCAGCCCTTGAACTTTATCTTAGATGATGCAGGCAACGGCCCCCACTTGTTCGTCCTGTCATCGTATTTTTGCACCTTGAATGCATTTCTCGTAAGCTTTCCTCCTATCGGTGTCGACGAATCCTTCATCGTGCCGCTCACCCGGTAATGAGTGCTGTAATATGCATATGTCTTCTTACCGTCAGGATCTGCGGCCATGACGGCTTTTATCAGGCCATACGAAGCATCACCGTTATTGCCCTCATAGGAAACGGTGCAGTTCAGCTTATCCGGAACGATCTTGAAAGATACAGTCTTCTCGCCCGCATAGCCGCTTTCAGGCTTTCCTCTCAAGGTGACTTTTGCAGTTCCCGCGTTGACATTGTTGATAAAAGAGCGCGGGTCGATCACGAAATCGCTGTCGCACAGAAGATTGCGCTTCACGTTATTGACCTTTATCTCAACCTTGACTGCCGGTTTCAGATCATCAGCCGTGATCGGTTTTCCGGTATAAGTTATATCTCCTATAGATGCCGAAGCTTTCGAGAAATCGATCTCTCCTATCGAAAACTCAGCCGCTGCCGACTCACCTTCATAGCTTCCCTTGCCGTAAACCGTCACCCTTAGCTTTGTTCCCGGAAGTATGCAGTAAGAGCTGTCAACTGCTTCCCCTGCCGATACATTCTTCTCTACCCAGTTTCTGCCGCTCTTTACAAGAACCTTTCCATTCACTTCTGAATCATCAAAATCGAACGATACGAATCTGAAATCCGCCGGAACAGTTTTGTCATTCAGCGAATAGTAATCCGTACCTGCCTTAAGCTCCGTGCCTGCGCTGTCTTTCACAACGGTTTTCGTCTTAAGATGCAGGCCTGTCTTTTCCTTCTGGTATGCAACATCTCCGGCCACGAATGAAGCAAATCTTCCGTTCGTTATCGTGAACGTCCTCGTGATCATGCCCATAAAGTTGCCCTTACCGACAATATTGACCGTAGGAGCATTCTTTGCGGCATTATATGCCGCGGGCTTTACGGTGTTCGACCATGACAGCGTGTAATCCTTGCCTGCAGCAAGACAGATTTCAGCGCCGTTATATGTATAGATCACAACGGGTTCCGGCTTTAATGCCGTCTTGGTGCACTCATATACGGGAACATTGCTTCCCGCCCAAACCTGCGAGCCGTCAGGCCATCTGACGGTGATCTTATCACCGGCCTTCGACATATCGAACAGACGTATTTTGAATGTCTTCTTGATAGAACCGGATACTCTGCCTTTTCCTGTATAGGTTACGCATGCATTTCCAGGATTGATATTGTCCGAATATGAAACCGTATAGTCTGTTCCCTTTTCGAGAAGAACATTGCCGATTCCCGGAACATATGCGGTAAGATTCACTCCGCCTGTATCAGTTCCGGTCTCAGAGCCTGCTATCTTCACCGGATAACCGGTGTATTCCACTACTGCCGGATCCCCTGATATCTTCACATTCTTCATTATGATTCCGGTGATGGCGAACGTCTTCCTGACAGTGCCTGTATAGCTGCCTTTGCCGAGCACCGTCACGCCGGCCGTTCCGGCATCGGAATTGTTATCGTAAGCAAGCTCATAGTCTTTTCCGAAGACGAGCTCATTCTTTGTAGCCGGGTCCGTGATATGCCATTCAAACACGCTGCCGTCCCTGTTGGTAGCACGCTTCTGTCCGTCATCGGCAAGTCCTGCAAGTATATAGGAAAAGCCCGCATCATACGGCTGGTCAGGAATAGCCGGGAATACAGCTCTGCTTATATGAGCAACATCCCTTATCCTTACAACGAATTCTCGCTGCCCTGAATAATTGCCTTTTCCGTAAACTTTAACGACATAAGTGCCGGCATCGGTGAATTCCTCGCGCTCTAAAGTATAGTCCGTACCCTTCTTCAGATTGACATTCCTTCCATCGGAAAGCGTGACGGTAAATACAGGCGATACCTTCTGGCTCTTTCCTGTTCCCGCAAGGATGATATTCGCATCAGAAACTCCGGACTGTATGAGCCTGTCCGAATCAGTGTAAGCCATGCTCATCGGGATCGGGCTTATGGTGAAAGTCTCTGACAGCGTTCCGCTGTAATTGCCTTTCCCGGTAACGGTCACCATCGGAGCTGCGAGCGCTCCGGACTTACTGACCGCATTACGGTCAGCTGCATTGATGTTGTTCTTATATGCAACCGAATAGTCAACACCTTCGGTAAGCTCGCGTTCGTAGTCACCGTAATATACGGTAATATTCGGCTTTATAGCGCTTCCGGTGTATTCAAACTCTCCGTCAAGTCCTTCTATCATGAAGCCTTCGAAATCGAGCGCTCCGGACTCATCCCATCCTGCGAAGATCGTCACATCGCCCTTCACCGGCTCGGTCGTATCAAACAGATGTATGCAGCCGCTTTCCCTGTACCATGACGTGAAGGCATGCTTTCTGTCATATGAAGGAGCCGCAAGATCATCTGCCGAAAGAACGGTTCCCCATTCCTTCACGATCTTCTTTGTCGCTTTCCCGTTCCACTTTCCGCCGTTACCGTCAAGCGTTACCGTGACGCTCTTCTTTGAATAGTGTGCATAAAGCGTCTGTGCCGCGGTTATCGTAACTGCCGTATCCTCATGTATATGCTCGCCTCCGGCGATGCTGGTGTACCATCCGAGAAAATCATACCCGTCCATTTCCGCTTCCGGAAGAGTACCGTATACGTCTTTGAAATATACGGTCTTACTTGGAAATTCCGCTATGCCGCCCCTCGGATCGAATGTCACGGTATACGGGGCTCCGCGCCATTTCGCATGGAGCGTATGTTCATCCACTGCAGTAACTTCTGTATCCTTTGTTACAGGATCATCATCCGTAAGGTCAAGGAACCAGCCGAGGAATGCATATCCGGTGTACACCGGTTCAGGGAGCGTGCCGTAAGGAAGCCCTGTTATGACATCCTTCTGCTCGGGGGAGACTGTTCCGCCGTTTGCATCAAAATATACGGTAAACGGCTTTGTCGTCCAATGCGCGAAAAGCGTCTGGTCTGCAGTAAGATTGACGCGTGTTGACGGCGTTATCCATGTTCCGTCTTCAGGTGCAGTGTACCATCCCGCAAAAGCAAACCCTTCGCGGACTGCCGCGGGAAGTTCTCCATAGGTGCTTCCTGAATCAACCACAACATACTCGCGAGGGCAGGTTGCATCTTCAGCGTTCGGATTCAGATAGACTTTATATTGATGTGAGTTCCAGCGAGCATAGAGAGTATGGGCTGTTGTCTTCAGGACCTTCGTCGTTGCTGTGACCTTTGTCCCGCCGATCATCGAAGTGTACCATCCCGAGAACTCGCATCCTTCTCTGACAGGCTCAGGAAGAGTGCCATAAGGCGCATCATAATAGACGGTTAACGATGCCGGCGTTACCGTTCCGCCATCCGCATATAAAGATACTCTGACGCTCACACCGTGCCAGTGGGCATAGAGCGTCTGATCGTCAGTTCCGCAGAAAACTGTATCCGCTTCTATCTTTTCTCCGCCATCGGCCAAAGTGAACCAGCCGTCGAACACAAAGTTCTCTCTTTCCGGTGTCGGAAGCGTGCCATATGCGTTTCCGTAAGTTGCGGTAATGCTTTCTGTTTTGCATGTTCCGCCGTTAGCATCAAAATTGATGCCATATTCTATGATCTTCCATTTCGCAAGAAGAGTATGACCCGCATCGGTCTCGACCTTTGTCGACTCCTCTACCTTCTTTGCGGCCGCACCTTCCGGATACCATCCGAGGAACTTACATCCGGGCTTTTCGGGAACCGGAAGCACACCGTATGTGCCCATGTAGTTGACCATCTTATATTCCGGATCGCATGTTCCGCCGTCGGCGTCAAAATCAACCCTGATCTCATTTCCGAGCCAGTGCGCATAAAGTGTCTGCTCTGAAGTTATGTCAACCACAGTGCTGCTCGTGATCTCATCTCCGCCTTCGGCCAGAGTGAACCATCCCTGAAGATCATAGTTAGAACGCGTTGCATCAGGAAGTGTTCCATAAGTGCCGCCGTATGTGACCTCCTTCGACTCCGTTTCGCACGTTCCGCCGTTGGCATCAAAGCTGACCGTGTACTTGCACGGTGTCCAGTGAGCATGAACTGTATGGTCAGTTTTCGAAGTTACTTTCGTTGAATAGGTGACTTCTGATCCTCCTGAAACTTCAGTGAACCATCCGTCAAACGTGTAGCCGTCACGCGTTGCCTCGGGAAGCTCGCCGTATTTTTTCAGATATGTGACCGTCTTACTCTCCGTTTCGCATGTGCCGCCGTTCGGATCAAAGGTGACTGTCGGCTGGATGGCAGATTCGTCAGCAGTGAACGCTTTTATGCGGTAATCGCCGTACGCTCCGTCATCTGAAGCGTCATCCCAGGAAGCGGTTTGCGGTATGTAACTCATGCCCCTTCCCGGTTCGGTATGGGCAGTCGTAACGTAATATTTGGTATTTGTATATTCTCTGCATATCTTCACATCCGCAGGAACCGTCAGAACAACAGAGAATTTCTCACCCTTCGTGAGCATTACCGGGGAATCGAGCTCAACCGTGTATCCTCCCGGAAACGTGACATGTTTGACCTTTCCGGACAGTGCATGTGTACCTGACTGCGGATCCGTTCCGGTAACACCGGTATAAACATCTATCGTACAGTCAAAGTCCGCACTGTATGTCGCAAAATATACGGCCCTTAAGCTCTCGGGATCGTCAGATGCGGCGGTGAAAATATTCGCATACTTCGACCTTCCGCTGCAAGGTGCATTGATCATCGCTCCATCATACTGATAGTTGTGATCGTAATTGTCCTCGGTATCCATCTCGAACGCGATGCCGGAGTCCTCTATGCTCTTGTCAAAATATGAAAGCCAGAAATATGACCTGAATCCCGCATCAGTTCCTATGGGGTTTCCGTCTTCGTCGATGAAGTTTCCGTCCATCCAGCTGTTCCTTATGAGCCATGCTCCGTCCCCTGCCGGCTTTGCGCTGTTTGCAAAATTCATTCTCGGAAAATCATCATCCCATCCGACTATGGCAACGGAATGATTGCTCTCAATGCCGTCCTTCGGAATGAAATAGCTGTTGTATTCTTCGCTGTAAACGTTATTGTATTTCAGACCTCCGATCTTTTCGCCATTGTTTCTTATCGCACAGAAACTGACCGTTACGGCGCCGTAATTCTTTACAAGCTCCTTCACACCGTTACGGTCCGTCTTCGGATCGGCGATGTAATATCCCCGCAGATGCATCGCATCATCGATTGAATTGGCTCTGTCGGAGGTGTATGTCTTTGAGGCTTCACTGTACGGATATTTCTCTTCAGATGCCGCACCGGTCCAGCACGCGAACATATTGGCGGCATTTTCGGGAGATCCTCCGTTATCCAGAAAATCCTCGCCTGCAGGAACACCGTTCCGGTCGCCGTCAAGGCCTCCGAGAGGATCGTATGCTTCAAGTCCCTTCTGCGTGAAATAGGCAAGATGAAGCTCTGACATGTCGATCGTCTCATCCGCAGCTTCTCCGTCAGGCTGGAGGACGCCGTGTTTTATTGCAGACGTTTCGACTCCGGCCATCGTCGCATGCGCCCAGCAGGTTCCGTATATCCCCTGGTGGCGCGAGGGAAGCGTCAGTACTTCCGGAGATATGTATTTTCTTTCCGTAACATCGAAGAAACCGTCTCCGTCTCCGGTATTGCGGCTTTCATACTCGTTCTCAAAAGGAGCCGGCACATAACCGAGAGCAAAATCTTCGCCGTCATCTGACCCCGCATCTTCCTCGTCAACACTCATAAGACGATCAGCTTCCTCGTCCTCAGCTTCTTCATCCGCAGTCTCATGATCCTCACTGCCCGTCTGGAAATCATCTGCATATTCTTCAGCATCTTCTGAATCTTCTTCCGAAATATCCGTATACGCAAAAGATGCATCCGTATCGACAGGTTCAGCAGCGCCGACGCTTCCGGCCGTAAGTGAAAGGATCAGCAGCATCGACAGTATTAAGGAAATGAAACGTTTAATTTTCATGCATTATTCTCCGTTAATAAAAAAATATACATTACATATATATATCGGCAAAATCACAAACTTCCGTAACGTTTTTTTATCTTCAGACGGTTTATCGCGCGGGCAAGTATTCCCTTGGCGGCACGGTAATTGAGTCTGTCGGCCTTGCCGCCGAGGACGTCAAGCGCTGCGGCCTCTTCCTCTCTTGCCCTTGCCTCATCTATATCTTCAGGATTTTCCGCAGACTCGACAAGAACGAGAACGTTATTGTTCTCGACCTTCACTATGCCGTTAGAGACCGCGGCATGACATCTGCTGCCGTCGGGAAGCGTGTATTTGATCACGCCTATATCGATGGCCGCGACAAGATTTTCGTGCTTCGCCTGGATCCCGTACATTCCGTCAGACGTCGGAATGACGAGCGAAGTGCACTTTCCCTCGAAAAAATCATTATCCGCTTCAATTATGTGAAGGTTGAACTCATTCATATCTGCTTGCTTTTCGCGTATGCGTCATCAATTGTTCCGACATTGTAGAATGCTGCTTCGGGCATCGTATCAGTATCTCCTGAAAGGATAGCCGCAAAGCCCCTTATAGTCTCTGAAAGAGTGACGTATGCTCCGGGAACGCCCGTGTACTTTTCAGCGACATGCATCGGCTGCGAAAGGAATCGCTGCGCTTTTCTCGCACGGTTAACTATTATCTTGTCCTCTTCGCTCAGCTCCTCCATTCCGAGAATGGCGATTATGTCTTTGAGCTCGTTGTATCTCTGCAGAAGATTCTTGACTGCCCACGCCGTGTCATAGTGCTCTTTTCCGACTATGCTCTCTTCAAGAATCACAGATGAAGATTCAAGCGGGTCGACTGAAGGGTAGATTCCCTGCTCGGCGATTTTTCTTGACAGGACAGTTGTCGCATCAAGATGTGCGAAAGTCGTTGCCGGTGCAGGATCCGTAAGGTCATCGGCAGGAACGTACACCGCCTGCACGCTCGTTATAGAACCGTTCTTCGTTGATGAAACGCGCTCCTGCAGGGTTCCCATTTCCTCAGCAAGCGTGGGCTGATATCCGACCGCCGACGGAAGACGTCCGAGAAGCGTCGATACTTCGCTTCCTGCCTGCACGAATCTGAAAATGTTATCTACAAAAAGGAGCACATCCTTCTTCTGCTCATCTCTGAAATACTCCGCCATCGTAAGTCCTGAGAGGGCCACCCTCATCCTGACTCCCGATGCCTCGTTCATCTGTCCGAACACAAGAGCAGCCTTATCTATGACGCCGCTCGCATTCATCTCATTCCACAGATCGTTTCCTTCACGGCTTCTTTCACCGACTCCGGCAAATACCGAATATCCACCGTGCTCCATTGCGACGTTGTGTATCATCTCCTGAATGAGCACGGTCTTGCCGACGCCGGCACCGCCGAACAGGCCGATCTTTCCGCCCTTCGCATAAGGCTCGATGAGGTCTATTACCTTAAGCCCCGTCTCAAGTATTTCTATGGCGGGCTTCTGTTCCGAGAATGCAGGAGCCTTCCTGTGGATGCTCCACCTCGTTTCGGATTCAGGTATCGCGCCGAGTCCGTCTATCGGATTTCCGAGCACATTGAACATGCGTCCGAGGGTGATGTCGCCGACAGGGACCGTAATAGGGCTTCCCGTCGCGATGACTTTCATTTTGCGCTTCAGCCCCTCGCTCTGTCCCATCATGATGCAGCGCACTGTTTCTTTCCCGATATGCTGTTCAACTTCCATGAACACCTTCTTATCACCGAGTACGGTGTAAAGCGCCTCACGGATTTTCGGAAGCCCCGTGTTCTCAAATGCCACGTCGACTACCGGACCTGATATCTGGACGATCTTACCTTCCATAAGTTGTGCATTCTCCTTTTTTTGTTTGCATACAGGTCATATCCTGTTCTTTTTCTTCTTGAGTGCCCTCGCACCTGAAGATATCTCAGTTATCTCCCTTGTTATCTTCCCCTGCCGGGCGTGATTGTATTCGAGCCGAAGCTCATTCATGAGCGATGCCGCATTCTTGTCGGCCTCATCCATCGCATTCATCCTAGCGCCCTGCTCGCAGCAGTAGCTGTCAACGAGCGCGCTGTAGAGATACTCGGCAACATAGCTGTACACTATATTCTGCAGAACAGTCTCCGCAGAAGGGTGAAAATCAAACCTGATGTTCTCCTTCTCATCCTGTTCCATGAACTCGCGCCTGTGGAACGGAAGAAGCCTTACGGTCTTGGCCTTCTGTACGACGCCGTTTTCGAGATCGGTGTAGATGAGGAAGATTTTCGATATGTGTCCCTCATCATATTCCGAAAGAATGTAATCGGCCATGAGCCTCGTGCGCCGCATGGTCGGGTTGTCCGCTGAGAACCTGAACTTATCATCATATGGTATTTTCAGGGCATCACAGTATTTACATCCGTAGTCCCCGACCATGAAATATCTGCTCTCATGGTCGGTCATCTGGCTTTCGAATTCCTTTATGACAGCATGGTTATAGTAACCTGCGAGACCTTTGTCGGAGGTAACGACTATGTAAGCGTAAGCTCCCGGCAGGTCGTGCGATCCGTCTGCAGGGTACATGTAGGGGCTTTCGATTTTCGATTTCGATCTGAAAATCCTTTTTATCTCATTGTTCAGGGCATCAAAATGAGGCCGTGTGCGCTCAAGCTCGGCCCTGGCCTTGCGCATCTTGCTCGAGGAGATCATGTACATCGCTTTCGTGATCTTCTCGGTGTCGGCCACTGATTTCATTCTCATTTTGATCTCTCTGATATCAGCCATTTGCTCTTATCGCCGCTTCCACGATCCTCTTCTTGTCGGCGTCATCTATAACGCCGGCGTTCTCTATGCGCATGACGATATCCTGGCAGGACTTCATCGCCACCCGCGCGATATCTCTTATCCTGTCTTCGATGCCTTCGATATCGAAATGCTCGAATCTGTCCGTTGTCGCGATAACAAGCATGAATACCTGCTCAGGAAGCGACAGGGGACGGTTCTGTTTCTGTTTGAGTATCTTCATCAGGCCTTCGCCGTACTTGATCTGCTTTCTCGTCGCTTCATCCATGTCGCCCGCGAACTGCGAGAAAGTTTCCATCTCACGGTACTGCGCAAGGTCGAGCCTCAGCGTTCCGACTGCCTTCTTCATCGCTTTCGTCTGCGCGTCTCCGCCGACACGCGATACTGACAGTCCGACATTTATCGCGGGGCGCTGTCCGAGCCTGAAAAGCCCGCCCGACAGGAATATCTGTCCGTCCGTTATCGATATGACGTTCGTCGGAATGTACGAGGAAACATCTTCTTCCTGCGTCTCTATGACAGGAAGAGCAGTGAGCGAGCCACCGCCCTTTTCATTCGAAAGCCGCGCGGAACGCTCAAGAAGCCTTGAGTGAAGATAGAAAACATCTCCGGGGTAAGCTTCACGTCCCGGGGCCCTCTCAAGAAGAAGGCTTATCGAACGGTATGCGATCGCATGCTTCGTAAGATCATCATAAACGATCAGCACATCCTTGCCCTTCTCCATGAAATACTCTCCCATGGCGCATCCTGCATAGGGAGCGATGTACTGGAGCGGCGCGGATTCTGCAGCCGAAGCGTTCACGACGATCGTGTATTCCATCGCACCGTTCTTCTTCAGCGTATCAACAAGTCTTGCGACCGTGCTAGTTTTCTGTCCGATCGCAACATATATGCATATGACATCCTTACCCTTCTGGTTGAGTATGGTGTCGGTTATTATCGTGCTCTTTCCGGTCTGACGGTCGCCGATGATCAGCTCTCTCTGTCCGCGTCCTATCGGGAACATTGAATCTATCGCAAGAATTCCCGTCTCGAGCGGAACGTTTACAGGCTGCCTGTCGATGACTGCGGGAGCCTCGCTCTCAACCGGTCTGTAATCATCGGCAAGAATGTCCTCGAGTCCGTCAACCGGCACTCCGAGCGGATCCACAACTCGCCCTAGGAATCCTTCTCCGACAGGCACTCCGGCAACTCTTCCCGTGCGCTTTACGGTGCTTCCTTCGCACACTTCCTCTTCGGCATCGAAAAGAATGCAGGCAGTCTCATCGCGGCGCAGGTCAAGCGCCATGCCTCTTACTCCTCCGGAGAAAAGAAGTATCTCTCCGTATGAAGTATCCTCAAGTCCGCTGACGGTCGCGATACCGTCACCGACAGAAGTGACCTTTCCGATCTCATTCACCATGACCGTCGGAGTCCAGTTTATGAGAGTATCCTTTATGAGCGGAATGATGTCCTCGCGTTCCTCCCGGAGCGCAAGAAGAGCATCCTGAAGCTGCCTCAGTCTGCCCTGCTTATTCCAGTCATATACGTCTCCTCCGACAACAAGCCTGAACCCGCCGGTAACTTCCGGCGTGTTCTTCCATCCTATCGAAACCGGCTCATCATATTTCTTCAGGAGAAAATCGGCCAGTCTCTTCAGATCCTTATCCGAAGGTTTTTCGCTGCTGTACAGAACAGCGGTCATTTTTTCATCCATTGTCATTATCCTTCTTTACTTCCTGGCTCTCAAAGAAGGTGTCAAAATCATCCTCAATATCCCCTTCTCTCATGACGATCTTTTCCGCGGCTTTTGACACATATTCGGCAATCTCGCTCTGCGCCCTTGCGATCAGGCGGTCATGTTCCGCCTGCGCTTTGTCGCGTGCGTCGCTGACTATCTTGTCGGCACGTTCATGCGCATCGCTTATGATCTTCTCTCTTTCGGATTCCGAGGCCGCGCTCGCTTTAGCGCGCTCCATTGCGGTCTCCTTCTGCGCCGTAAGGATTTTTTCCTCATACTCCGCCTTGAGCTTTTCGGCATCATCAAGAGCATCCTTCGTGCTCTTCTCCCTTTTCGCATATTCTTCCTCACGCTTGTCCATGAAGTCATGTACAGGCTTGTACAGAAGGACATAGAGGATGCCGAACAGAAGGACTAGATTGAACAGATGCAGCAGTATCTGCTGCGGATCGATGTTTAACGGCATAATGCGCTCCTTCTATTCCTATAAGACGAATACGATAAGAATGGCTACGATAAGAGCATAGATGATGGCCGTTTCCACGAAAACGAGGCCGAGCATCATCGCGGTCCTTATCTTTCCTTCTGCTTCAGGCTGTCTTGCAATGCCTTCGATGGTCTTCCATATAACGAGACCCATCGAGATCGCACCGGCCGCTGCTACAACAGCGATTACGATGCTGGCTGCCCATGCCTTTGAGTGGATGTTCGCCGCCTCATCGGACATGGCCGCAACTGCAACTGTCGCGCCGTCATCGGCGAGTACAGGTACAGGTGATGCGATCGCTGAGACAACTAGCACAAGCATAAGGACTGCTGCGATTCTGACGATCAGTTTCTTCATTTGTTTATTCCTCCTATTGAAAATAATAAGGACTGCTCGCCCATTAGGAATTTGCTTCGCAAACGGGCTCGCGGTGCACTAAGGAATCTTCCCATCTTCGATGGGCCCCTCCTTAGTACATACTTCCCCATAAAACAATGCCGTGAGCATTGTCAGGACGTAGGCCTGTATCAATGCATGAAGCATCGTGAACATTACGGCTACTAAAACCGGAATGACAAAGCTTGTGGTGATGTAATAGTAAACGAGCTCCGTAACGAGCGCGCCGGAAAGCAGCGCACCGAAAAGACGGAAGCTCATCGATATCGGAAGCGAGAAATCCTTGAGCGTGCCGAGCGCTCCCTTGATCTTATTCCCCGCGATTCCGCCGGAAAGGATGACGCAGTATGAGAACACGCCCATAGATATCGCTCCGTTTATGTCGGCAAGCGGAGCGGGCAATGCGATCGCCGTTCCTGACGTTGCCGGTACCATGATGCCGAGAAGCTCGAACATAGTTCCGACGAATATGTAAGTTCCCGCGGTGAACACATACGCTCCTAAGAACTTATTTCTCTGCGGGCTGTTCGATTTTGCGAGTCCGTCAAAAATGCCCACGGCCTGTTCTAAAAGAAGCTGGAATTTTCCGGGGGCATCTGTGAACCTCGGTATCACGAACAGTCTGACAATGAGCGCGAAAATGAAAATGATCGCAGTGACCGTGTATGCGGAGATCACTGCGGGATTGACAAGCATGATCCCCAAAAAGTTTATACGGTTCTCTTCATGCAGCACCGCATCCTTCATGACGAGTTTTATCGGCTCCTCATGGCCGGAATGATTTCCGGTGAGGATTATCCCGACAAGAAGGACGGCCAGAATGCAGCCTATGATGATCAGAAATCGTGTTCTTTTCTTTTTATCCATTTCATAAACCTCAGACGTTTATCTGCGCCTTTACGCCGAGAAGATCCTTATTATCCTCAAGCATCGGACGCACAACGCCGTCAAGATAGGAGGCAACCTGCTCGCTGCTCCTTCCTGTGTAATCGGCGGGATTCATGTACCCGTTCAGCTGCTCAAGTGAAAGATCGAACTCAGGAGATGCCGCAATAAGCTCGAGCAGATTGTTTTCTGCACCTTCCTGTTTGACGTGTTTTCCGGCTTCAACCGAAAGCTTTCTTATGGCCTCGTGAAGCTCCTGTCTGTTGCCGCCCGCGCGCGTAGCATCCATCATGATGTTTTCGGTTATCATGAACGGAAGCTCGCTGAGCAGATGTTTCTCTATGACTTTCGTGTTAACGACGAGTCCGTCGGTAACATTAATGCACAGGTCAAGTATACCGTCGAGAGCAAGGAATCCTTCAGCAACCGAAAGCCTCTTGTTAGCAGAGTCGTCAAGGGTTCTCTCGAACCACTGCGTTGCAGATGTGATAGCCGGATTAAGCGCATCGATCATCACGTATCTTGAGAGCGATGCGATCCTCTCCGACCTCATCGGATTACGCTTGTATGCCATCGCGGAAGATCCGATCTGGTCCTTTTCAAAAGGTTCCTCGACTTCCTTCAGATGCTGAAGAAGTCTTATATCATTGGACATCTTGTGAGCGCTTGCGGCAATGCCTGCAAGAACGTTCAGCACTCTCGTATCTGTTTTTCTCGAATATGTCTGACCGCTCACCGGAACGCATGCTGAAAATCCCATCTTCTTAGCGATCAGTTCATCAAGCTTGTCGAGCTTTTCCTTATCGTTGTCGAAAAGCTCCTTGAACGATGCCTGAGTTCCCGTCGTTCCCTTGCATCCTAAAAGCTTCAGCGTTCCCATTACATACTCGACGTCTTCGAGATCGATCATGAATTCATTGATCCACAGCGTCGCCCTCTTTCCGACCGTCGTAGGCTGGGCAGGCTGGAAATGCGTGAACGCGAGCGTAGGCTCGTCCTTGTACCTGTCGGCAAAATCCGCGAGAACGGCTATGACGTTCACGAGCTTTTTACGCACGAGTTCAAGCCCTTCTCTCATGATGATGATATCGGTATTGTCTCCGACATAGCAGCTCGTAGCTCCGAGATGGATTATGCCCGCGGCCTTAGGGCACTGCTGCCCGTATGCGTAAACATGGCTCATCACGTCATGCCTTACTTTCTTTTCTCGCTCTTTTGCGACATCATAATTGATGTCGTCAACATGGGCTTTCATCTCTTCTATCATCTCATCCGTAATCACGGGTTTTCCGTCGGACGAAAGACCGAGCTCCTTCTCTGTTTCCGCGAGCGCGATCCACAGTTTTCTCCACGTTGAGAACTTCTTGTCCTGGGAGAAAATGTACTGCATCTCTTTTGAAGAATAGCGCTCCGACAGGGGGCTTATGTATGTGTCTGTGTTCATGATCATCTCCGTGTGTTTTCGTCTCAGAGCTTCGTGCCTGTCAGCATTTCATAGCCCTGAAGATACTTGTTTATCGTTTCCTTCGTGACATCCTCAGGAAGCTTCCATGTATGTCCCGGATTGTTCGTAAGCCAGTCTCTTGCGAACTGCTTGTCGAAAGAGAACTGTCCTCTTCCGGGCTCATACTGGTCCTTCGCCCAGAATCTCGATGAGTCGGGGGTGAGCACTTCGTCGCCGAGAATGACTTCACCGTTCTCATCAAGTCCGAATTCGAACTTCGTATCAGCTATTATTATACCGCGTTCGCTGGCATATGACGCACATTTATTGTAGATCGCGAGAGAATAATCTCTGATCTTCGCTCCGTACGCTGCTCCCTTGCCCGGAAATCTCTTCTCGAGGTATGCCACGCACTCATCAAATGATACATTTTCATCGTGCTCTCCGATCTCGGCCTTCGTTGACGGAGTGAAAATCGCCTCCGGGAACTTCTGAGACTCGACGAGATTTTCCGCAACCTTCGTATTGCATACCGTCCCGCTCTTGCAGTATTCCTTCCATGCCGTGCCCGTGATGTATCCTCTTACGATGCACTCGATCGGAAGCATCGTGAGCTTTTTCGCGAGCATGCTCCTGCCTTCGAACTTCTCATTCCTGAAAAACTCCGGCATGTCGTTCACATCGGTAGAGATCATATGGTTCGGTACGATATCCTTCGTAAAATCGAACCAGAATCTCGACATCTGCGTAAGCACTCTGCCTTTGTCGGTTATGACATTGTCAAGAATGACATCGAAGCAGCTGATCCTGTCAGTTGCGACTATAACGAGCGCATCGCCTATATCGTAGATCTCGCGTACTTTTCCTTCTTTAACGGGTGTGTATTCCTGCATTTTCTGTGTTCCTTTCAACTTTGTGTTATGTAAACCAGCTCCGGTGTTCTAATGTTATGTAAACCAATCCGGAATTCACTCAACGGTCACGCTCTTCGCAAGATTGCGCGGTTTATCAACATCAAGTCCCCTTGAGACGCTTAAGTAATAACCGAGAAGCTGCAAAGGTATTATAGCAAGACTTCCGATGAAATGCTCATCAACTTTCGGAACATATACCGGGAAGTTGACGGAATCCTCTACATCATACTTCCCGTAGGACGTTATGCCCATAAGATAGGCGCCGCGGCTCTTGCACTCCATCATGTTCGAAAGCGTCTTCTCGTAAAGGTCTGACTGGGTCAGAGTTCCGATGACGAGCGTTCCGTCCTCGATGAGTGAGATCGTTCCGTGCTTCATCTCGCCTGCTGCATACGCCTCTGAATGTATGTAGCTTATCTCCTTCATCTTGAGCGACCCCTCAAGACAGATCGCGTAGTCTATTCCTCTTCCGATGAAGAATATATCTCTTGCGTTCGAGTACTTGGACGCGAACCACTGGATCCTCTCCTTGTCCTCGAGAACCTTGTTCATCTTCTCGGGTATAGAAAGCAGCTCGTCAAGATAATTTCCGTAATCTTCCATGCAGCCCCGAACTACCGCGAACTTCAGCGCGAGCATGAACATGCACACAAGCTGGCAGCTGTATGCCTTAGTCGTTGCAACAGAAATCTCCGGACCGCCGAGCGTATACATGCAGTAATCCGCTTCGCGTGCGATCGACGAGCCGACTACGTTTACTATCGCAAGCGTCGTGATGCCTTTATCTTTCGCCATCCGAAGCGCCGCCAGCGAATCTGCCGTCTCTCCCGACTGGGATATTATGATCACGAGCGAGTCGGCAGGCAGACGGTTCTTCCTGTAACGGAACTCGGATGCCAGCTCGACCCTTACCTGAAAATCACCGAGCTCCTCAAGGACATACTGTGCCTCCATTCCGACATGCCAGGCGCTGCCGCATGCAACTATGTATACGTTTGAGAACTTCGTGATGTCCTCGTCCGTAAGCCCTACTTCGCTTAAGTCTATGGTCTTGGCGGCGCCTTCCTCTTTTATGTATTTGTGAAGAGTGTCAAGAACAACCTGCGGCTGCTCGTGTATCTCCTTCATCATGAAATGCTCGTATCCGCCTTTTTCCGCGGCCTTTGCATCCCACTCTATGTGCGTTTCCTCTTTTTCTATCCTGTCGCCGTCGAGGTTATAGAAGTCGACATTTCCGGCGGAGATCTCGGCCATCTCAAGATTGCCGATGTAGTAGACGTTCCTTGTGTGCGAAAGAATCGCCGGAACATCCGAGGCTATGAACGACTCGCCGTCGTTGACTCCGATTATCATCGGGGAATCTTTTCGCGCAACGAAAATCCTGTCGGGATAATCCGCGAACATGACGACAAGCGCATAAGATCCCCTTACTCTGACTATCGTCTTTGCCAGAGCATCGATCGGACCCATCTTGTATTTCTTGAAGTAGTAGTCGACGAGCTTTATGAGCACCTCGGTATCCGTCTCGGAATAGAACTTGTATCCGTGACGCTCCATCTTTGCCTTCAGCTCCTGATAGTTCTCGATGATACCGTTGTGAACTCCGACCACCTCGGATTCAACTGCACCGGATCCTGAATTGGTGCAGTTGCCCGAAACATGGGGATGGGCATTCGTCTTGCTCGGTGCGCCGTGAGTGGCCCACCTTGTATGACCGATCCCGCATGTGCCGACAAGGGCACGTCCCTCGTCAGTCTTTTCGATCAGGTTGTGGAGCTTTCCGATCGTCTTTACGACCTCGGCCGGCTTCTCTCCCTCTCTTACGGTGATACCCGCCGAGTCGTACCCTCTGTACTCAAGCTTGGCAAGACCCTGAAGCAGTATCGGTGCCGCCTGCTTATCTCCTATGTAGCCTACTATTCCGCACATTTCTTATCTCCTTTATTCCTTACGGAAGCGGGACATGCCGTTTAACCCTTATAACCGATCTCATCGGCGAGCTTCTTTTCGATGACGACGATCGCATCCCTGTGAATCCGCATGAATGTTGCTGGACACATCGGGTCGATCGTATCGGTAAGAAGAAGCTTCCTGGCCGCTTCCTGCTTGTTTCCGTTTATGATCATGAGAAGCGTCTTGGCCTTCATAATACTTCCCATGCCCATCGTAACGGCGTAGCGGGGAACCTCATCACGGCTTTCGAAGAATCTCGTATTCGCATCGATCGTGCTGTCCTCGAGAGTTTCCTTGTGAGCCTTTTCGTAAAGAACCGCGCCGGGCTCGTTGAATCCGAGATGTCCGTCAGGGCCTACTCCGAGCACCTGAAGATCGATATCGGTACGGTCGAGAACTTCATTGAACTCCTTGAGGTTAGCTTCTACATCACCGGTTCCTTTTGCGACATATGTGTTCGCCTTATCGATGTTGATATGGTTGAACAGATTGTCATCCATGAAAAACCTGTAGCTCTGAGGATGGTCAGGAGCGAGTCCTACATACTCGTCAAGATTTACCGAATGAACTTTTGAAAAATCAAGTCCCTCCTCTTTGCATCTTCTAGCAAGCTCCTTGTACATGCCTACAGGGCTTGAGCCCGTTGCAAGACCGAGCGTGCAGTCAGGTTTTTCGCGCACCAGCTTATCGATGAAATCCGCTGCCTTCTTTGCGCCGTCTTCATAATTTTCCGCTACAATAACTTTCATGTTGCTTCCTCCTGTTACTCTGATTTTTTCCCGTATCTGATCTTTTAATCCATGTTCTCTTTTATGACTATCTTCTTAGCTTCCTTGTATATGCTGTCTGCAGGGATCACTCCGCGTACGCATGATACAGGATAGACGTTGCTGTCCCTTCCGATGACCGTTCCGGGATTCAGCACGCTGTTGCATCCGACCTCAACCCTGTCGCCGAGCATTGCGCCTACCTTCTTACGCCCCGTCTCGATCCTTTCGTTACCGTCCTTTATAACGACGAGCTTCTTGTCAGACTTGACGTTGCTCGTGATCGATCCGGCTCCCATATGCGCCTTGTAGCCGAGAATGGAATCGCCGACATAGTTGTAATGAGGCACCTGAACGTTATCAAAAAGGATGACGTTCTTAAGCTCCGTGGAGTTTCCTACTACACAGTTATCACCTACAAGCGCCGAGCCTCTTATAAACGCTCCGGGGCGTACCTCGGTCCCGTGTCCGATGATGCACGGTCCGCCGATGTAGTTGTTCGGATAGCGCTTTGCATCTTTTGCGATCCATACGTCTTCTTCCGGATGATCGAATTCGTCTGCCGGAAGGGATGCTCCGATCTTAAGTATCAGCTCCTTGATCCCCTCGAGCGCTTCCCACGGATACTCGAATCCCTTCAGATACTCGCCTGCCAGGGAATGAGACAGGTCATAAAGATCACTTACTTTACAGTTCATACTCTGCTTCCTTTCTGTATTTTCTAACTCGCCTTGATCATCTTACCTTGATGAGATGACCGGATGTCTTCATCGCTTCTATTATTTCATCCACACATTTCTCGCAGTCCTTATATGTCACCGCCTCAGACATTACGCGAAGAACCGGCTCGGTTCCTGATGCACGCAGCAGCACCCTGCCGTCGTTTCCGAGGAACTCGGTCGTTGACTCTACGGCTTTCTTCACTGCCGGATCATCAAGCGTCTTTTCCTTGTCATCGACTTCCACGTTCTTGAGAACCTGAGGATACATCTTAACTTCCGATGCGAGCACCGAAAGAGGCAGATGCGTCTCAACGAGAACCGTCATCAGCATGATCGCTGTTACAAGTCCGTCTCCGGTATGAGCATACTTCCTGAAGATCACGTGACCGGACTGCTCTCCGCCGATCATATGATCGTTCTCTTTCATATTCTCGTATACGTAACGGTCACCGACTTTCGTCTTCTCATAATTGATGCCGATATTGTCAAAAGCCTTGTACAGTCCGAAGTTGGACATGATCGTAGTAACGACCGTGTTGCTCGGGAGCATTCCCTTGCTCTTGAAGTACTTCGCGCAGATGTACATGATCATGTCTCCGTTGACTACATCGCCGTACTCATCAACCGCAAGGCATCTGTCTGCATCTCCGTCGAACGCGAATCCGACATCGACCTTGTTCTCCCTGACATATTTCTGAAGCCCCTCGATGTGCGTGCTGCCTGCATTGAGGTTGATGTTGACGCCGTCAGGAGCGTCGTTCATTACGTTTATCTTAGCTCCGAGCGCATCAAAAACCGCACGTCCTATCATCCATGCGCTACCGTTCGCGCAGTCGAGAGCGACCTTGCACTTCTCGAACGAAACAGGTGCTATGCTCGTAAGATATCCTATGTAACGGTTCCTGCCAGAATAGAAGTCTATAGTATGTCCGATATTCTCATCCGTAGCCCACTTGACATCATCTATCTCACCGTCTATGAACTGCTCGACGAGATCCTGAACCTCATCCTCCATTTTCTCGCCTTCGGCGTTCATGAGCTTGATACCGTTGTCATAGAACGGATTGTGGCTCGCCGAGATCATTATGCCGCAGTCGAATCCTTCTGTCCTCGTGATGTAGCTGACGCAGGGCGTCGTCGTTACATGCAGAAGATATGAATCTCCGCCCGAAGATGTTATTCCTGCCGAAAGAGCATTCTCATACATATAAGAAGAACGTCTCGTGTCCTTGCCGATGACTATCCTCGCCTTATGCTCCTTGCCGTAATACCAGCCGAGGAAACGTCCGATCTTGAACGCATGCTCAGCCGTCAGCACTTCTCCCGCTTTGCCGCGGAATCCGTCTGTTCCGAAATACTTGCCCATAGCTTTCCTCTCTTTCTTTTTTGACTGTTCTGATTTCCGGTGAGCCTCCTTCGTCCTTCCGTCAAAAGGCTTTGGAGAATTGTCCGGTATGAGCCAGAGTTTTCCCTCTTTCCTGGCTCCGTCGATCTTGCCGTCGCGGCACAGCATTGTTATGCGCCGTTCCGTCATTTCCCATTTGACCGATGCTTCATGAACGTCAAGATACTTCATTGCCTCTTTTTTCCTTTCCCGGCGCGGATTTTCGCAACATATTGTGCCGCGCGCTCTGTAACCCACAAATACTGCACAGTACTATTTTACACCGCAAAAGTCATTTGTCAAGTTGTACGTTTCAAATGTCAAGATATAGATTTCTGTATCTTGACATTTGCAGTCGATCCCGGTTGTAAATCTTGACATATCACGGGCATAGCATGAGGGACTTCGCGAAAAGCAATAAAAAAGCGCTCCGGCATATCCTGTCCGGAGCGCAGCATCTGAGCGTATCTATAGCCGGCATATCCTGTCAACGGCTTCCTTCGTGTTCTCGTGGCTTCCGAACGCGGTCAGGCGGAAATAGCCTTCGCCGCACGATCCGAATCCGACTCCGGGCGTTCCGACCACGTTTGCATCCTCGAGAAGATGATCGAAGAAATCCCAGCTCGACATGTTATCAGGCGTCGCGAGCCATATATACGGAGAATTGACGCCGCCGAATACGGTGTATCCTGCCTTCTTAAGACCGGAAAGGATATATGATGCATTTTCCATGTAGAAGTCAACGAGTCCGCGGATCTCCTTCTTTCCTTCGGGCGAATATACGGCCTCGCCGGCGCGCTGTACGATGTAAGGGGCGCCGTTGTATTTCGTGGCGTGCCTTCTGGCCCAGAGTGAGTTAAGCGAGACCCCTCCGCGTACAAGCTCCTTAGGAACTACCGCGTATCCGAGACGCAGTCCCGTAAATCCTGCGTTCTTTGAAAAAGAGTGCAGCTCGATCGCGCATGTTTTCGCACCGTCGCATTCATATATGGAATGCGGAACGTTCTCTTCAGATATATATGCCTCATATGCGGCATCGAATATGATCACTGAGCCGTGCTCGTTCGCGTAGTCTACCCATTTCTGCAGCTCATCCTTCGTGATGGCCATGCCTGTCGGGTTGTTCGGGAAGCACAGATAGATGAGTCCGCATTCGCTCTCCGGAAGCTCGGGAGCGAAATTGTTCCCGGCGCTGCATGGCAGGTACAGTATGTCAGAATATCTTCCGGTGCTTTCAACGTAGTCGCCGGCACGCCCTGCCATGACATTCGAGTCAACGTATACCGGATATACCGGATCGCAGACTGCTATCCTGTTATCGTTTCCGAATATCTCCTGTATGTTTCCGGAATCGGGCTTCGCGCCGTCCGAGATGAATATCTCATCCTCTTCTATCGCGCATCCTCTTGCCCTGTAGTCATTGTCGCACACTGCCTTGCGCAGAAAATCATATCCGAGGTCGGGTGCGTATCCTCTGAACGTCTTCTCATCCGCCATCTCATCGACCGCGTTATGCAGTGTCTTGATTATGGTCGGCGTCAGCGGTCTCGTAACGTCGCCTATGCCGAGCCTTATTATCTTCCTGTCCGGATTAGCTTCGGCATATGCACCGACTTTTTTTGCTATCGTAGAGAAAAGATAGCTTCCCTGAAGTTTCTGATAGTTCTCATTGATCTTTACCATGTCTTTACCCCTTTTTCATTTTATTAGATTGCCGTATATTACTATCCGCCGAGAGACAGTATCATCTGCGCAGTTTCAGACAGCGTACGGCTCATATCCATGCTGTTCTTCTGCAGATATCTGTATGCCTCAGGTTCGGTCATGTTGTTCCTTTCCATGAGAAGGAGCTTTGCCTTATCTATCGTCTCCTTGTCACCGGCAGAACGCGCCGTGCTTCTCCTGGGGCTCCTTCTGTATCCTTCGGGAACCAGCATCCGTATGCTGCTGATCAGATCTGCGGTCTTGAAAGGCATCTGCAGAACTATTATATTGCTCGAGAACAGATCTGTACGTACATCCTTCGAGAGCATGAGCATGTACATGCCCGGCGGCATATAGCCGTACAGTTCCTCGTATCCCATATCTTTCAGCCTGCGCGTGCAAAGAACGAGACTGATGTCCATGTCTTCGATCCTGCGCAGGACCTCGGAGCCGGTATCGCATATGAATATTTCATCGCCTATGCCGCTCCGTTTTATGATATCAGAGATCCGACCCGAGTCCTCATGTCTGGGCATTGCCACGAGAATCGCGCCCATATTATCTCCTTGCTTAAAAGCTTATATTCTGGTCAGGTAACTGTCAATCTCCCACTGCGTAACTTCGCTGAGGAACGCTCTCCATTCGGCGCGCTTGACTTTCGTATAATACTTCATGAAATCTCTGCCTAGCGCATCGACGATGACATCATCATTGCCCAGCTCGCAGATGGCTTCCTTGAGATCCTCGGGGAGAGTTGCGGCCGAAGATGCTTCTTCGCTTCCCCATCTGCTTCCGAGCTCAGTCTTCTTCTCAATGCCGTCAAAGCCTGCCGCAAGGCATGCAGCGAACAGCAGGTAAGGATTCGCAGCACCGTCCGGGAAGCGCAGCTCTATCTTGACATCATCGATCTCCTTGTTTATGTTGATGAGCGCCTTCTCTCCCTTTTCCGCCCATGTTATAAGATACGGAGCATCATATCCCGACAGGAGCCTCTTGTACGAATTGACGCACGGATTGCTGATCGCGGCAAGTGCCCGGGCATGAGCCATTATCCCGCCTGCAAACCACTTAGCTTCCTGCGAAGGATTTTTGTCTTCACCTATGAAGATGTTCTTCCCGTTCTTCATGAGTTTAAGATGTATGTGCATGCCCGAGCCTGCTGCATCCTGACGCGGCTTTGGCATGAAAGTCGCATAGAGACCGAACCTTTTTGCGATAGACCTTACTGCGAATTTGAATGTCTGGATGGAATCGGCCATCGAGAGCGCATCCTCTTCCTTGAAATCTATCTCATGCTGCGCAGGCGCATGCTCATGAAGCGATGACTCTATCTCGAATCCCATATCCTCGAGCATGAGCACTATGTCTCTTCTCGCATTCTCACCGAAATCTGAAGGTCCGACATCCATGTATTCCGCACGCTCATGCGACGTAGTTGTCGGAAGAGCGTTCTCATCCGTATGGAAAAGGAAGAACTCGCACTCGGGATCAACGATCATCGTGTAGCCTTTTTCCGCGGCAGACTTCACGGCCTGCTTGAGAATATGCCTTGAGCATGACTCAAAAGGAGTCCCGTCCATGTAGCACACGTCGCACACTATTTTCGCAACCTTGCCCTGCTGAGGCCTCCACGGAAGTATCGTGAACGTGTCGAGATCCGGATAAAGATACAGCCTGTCATCATAGTCGTATATTCCTGCGAAAATCGCCGCTCCGTGGAACGAGTACCTGTTCTCGAAAACTTTGTCCATCTGTCCCGGGGTTACGGCAAGATTTTTCAGCCGTCCGAAAATATCGGTGAACTGAAGCCTGATGAACTCCACTCCTTCCTCCTCGATCATTCTCTGTATGTCTTCTTTTCTCATGATGGTTCATAACCTCCTCTATGATTTTCTGTTGCTTCTTATATCCTTCAGCGTCAGCCGGCTCCCTTGCGGACGGCTTTTGCTGCTTCTTCCTGTATGTCCGTGTTATACGATAGCATCGGTTCGATGTCCTTGCCCTTTATCCTGCGATCGGTGTAGTTCTTTGTAAGCTTAATGATAAGAGGCGTGAGCGATATCACACCTATCAGGTTAGGAATCATCATGAGCCCGTTGAACGTATCCGAAATGTCCCACGCAAGGCTTGATTCCATTATGGCTCCGAAGACTATGAGCGTGATGAAGAACACCCTGTATACTTTGGCCCATCTGACGCCGAACATATACTCAGTGACCTTCGCACCGTAGTACGACCAGCCCATCACTGTCGTGAATGCGAACAGCGTTATCGCAAGAACCACGAACCATTCCCCCGGCCTTCCGAGCGCTCCGCGGAACGCCTTGGCTACAAGTGTCGCATCATTCGTTCCTTCGGCAACAATGCCCGTCTTAAGATCTATGGCGCCGGAAGTCAGAACAACCATGGCAGTCATAGTGCATATCACGATCGTATCAAGAAACACTTCTGCTATTCCCCACATTCCCTGTCTGACCGGTTCCCTTGCACAGCTGTTGCTGTGAACCATGACCGACGAACCAAGTCCCGCCTCGTTGGAGAACACGCCTCTCTTGCATCCGGCCTTTACCGTATTGAACGCAAGCTTTATCGCAGTGCCGGCGGCACCTCCCTTCAGCGCTTCAGGACCTGCTGCGAACCGGATGATCGAAGTGAAAGCCTCCGGTATCATCCTGAACTTAGCGAGCATGACGATCAGGCATCCTATGATATAGGCGATGCACATGAACGGAATGAGCTTTTCCGAAACGGCCGCGAGTCTTCTGAATCCGCCGAGTATGATGAGTGCGGCAAAAAGCATCAGCACTAGGCCGATTCCGATGTTCACTGTCGATGCGCCCATGAGAGTTCCCCCATTCACCTCCGACAGGAACGCCTCATGGAAATTGATGACTATCTTGTTTATCTGCCCCATGTTCCCGACGCCGAATGAAGCCAGAACAGTGAACACGCAGAATGTAACGGCAAGTATCTTTCCGAGTTTCCTGCAGTGCTTGATCGAACCGAGTCCGTCCTGCAGATAGCACATAGGACCGCCCGACCAGGCTCCGTCAAGATTCCTGCGCCTGTAATATATTCCGAGAACGTTCTCTGAATACTTCACCATCATTCCGAGAAATGCGGCAACCCACATCCAGAATACCGCGCCCGGACCGCCGACGCATATGGCGGTGGAAACACCCGCGATATTTCCGGTTCCTATCGTAGCACAGAGCGCAGTACAGAACGCGCGGAACTGAGACAGTGCTCCCGCATCGTTGATGACGAGCCCCTCACCGTTCACGACTCCGAACGTCTTTTTTATCCAGTGCGGCAGATGGGTTATCTGAAAACATCCCGTGACCGCAGTACATAAAAGACCGGCTCCGAGAAGCAGCACAAGAGCGAACGTGCCCCACGCGAATCCGTTTACTGCATCATTTATCCTTATGACAGTTTCCATGCAGATTATACCTTCCTGTTATGTCACTTCTCCAGCAGAGCAATGATGCCGTCGTAGTCGAATGCCGCCGAAAGGTCGCACAGTTTTTTGAACTTCTCTTTCTCGGAGTCCGGAACTTCATAGTCCTCAAGCTCCTTGAGAATCTCCTCTATGGCATCGCAGTTCATCGTCTCGGCGCCTTCACGTATCCCCTCATAAACACTGTCCATGAGAAAATCATCGGCGACGGGACGTTCTTTTTTCGCCTCTTCCTCTTTTGCGTCAGTAAACAGTCCGGAAAGCATATTGCCGATCTTTTCATAATCCTTCATGAAGTCCTCATGATTAAGCGTGATATATCCGCTGTCTCCTTCTTTTCCGGCATTCTCAAGCTTCTGCGCCCTGTCGGCGAGATTATTTGCTCCTATAAGCCTTGCTGAGCTTTTGAGGGCATGTATCTTGATAGTATAGTTCTCCCAGTCTTTCGAAGAATAGAAGCCGTTGATCTCAGCTGTTTTCTCCGGCATCGAATCATGGAATATCTTAAGGACCGTCCTGAAAGATTCCTCCGATCCGCTGTTTATTATCGCAGAATCGGCATCTATGCCGTTAAGCTTTTCGTACCACTTTTGCTCTTTTTCCGGAGTACCGGTGTGTTCCGGCGCCTGTCCGGCTTCATCGCTTTCCTCTTTGGCCAAGTCATATACCTCTTCCTCTTCGTCATTTTCATGCTCGGCGGCATCGGCGAAATAAGAACCGATGTTGTATGACTTGTTGCTCTTTACGAAATACAGTATTCCGAATGTTCCGGGGCCGCAGTTCGACGATATGGCGGCTGACGCCTGCTTGAAGACAAGATGTTCAAAGTAAGCGACCTTGCTTATCTCGTCTTTTATCCATTCAAGTGTTTCAATAGGAACATCCGCATAAGTTATGAACGCAACATCCGAATCCGGAATTATGTCAATCGGAAATGCTCTGCGGATATAGTTGCGGTATGCCCTCTTCGTGTTGCCGAACCACAGTCCGCCCACTCCCGATCTGTCATCTGAAAATCTGATGGTCGGATGAAGGTTAAGAGCCTTAGCGATATTATGGACCCTGGAGCTGATAAGCCCTCTTCTGGCCATGAATTCCGTGGTATCAATAACAAAGCTGCACCTGAGCCTGTGCTTGACTTCTTCCAGTTCTGCAACGATCTCAGGAACAGGTATGTTCTGCTGTGCGAGCTTGTGCGCGATAAGGACAAGGATTCCTGCAGCGCTCGACAGACATTCGGAATTGATGACCGTAACGTTGTCAAACGACTTAGCCGCTTCCGACGCAACCGAAAAATCTGTGCTCATGCTCGTCGTAAGAGAAATATGGATAACGTGATGCGCATGCCTTAATGCCTTCGCAAAGAATTCCGCATATTCCGCATCATCCGGAGGTGATGAGGAAGCGTCCCTGCCGGTTCTGATGTAGCGGACAAGCTCATCCGCATCCATCTGCACGCCGTCCTTGAACGATCCTTCTTCCGTTCTTATGAGGAACGGAATGATCTGGAGCTTCAGCTTCTTTATGACTGCATCGGGAAGATCGCACATGCTCGTCGAGGTAATGACGACAGGCGCTTTGCCGGTATATCCTGCCGAGGCATTTATATCTCTGCGCATGCTCATCATCCTGCTGCTTACTATCATCTTATCGCTTGAGATATACCGCATGAGCGCTTCTTCAAGCGTTTCTCCCGAAACAGGCTTGACCAGATATCCGTCGAATCCGGACCTGTTGTAAATCTCTCTGTTTTCGCTTCCGGCGTTTGCAGTAAGAACGAGCACCGGCGAATGCCTGTTAAGCCCCCCGGTCTGATGCCTTATGCGGTCAAGGCATTCTATTCCGTCCATTTCCGGCATGAGATGGTCCATAAGGATCACATCATATCGGTTCTTGACGGTCAGCTCGAGCGCGGCCTTTCCGCTTGCGGCCGTATCGACCGTCATCTCCGTGCCTGAAAGAAGCCTGCACTCTACCTCAAGGTTCATTTCATTGTCATCGACGATGAGGACCTTCGCATCAGGCGCCCTGAAGCTGCTCTCGTACGCACTTCTTCTGACCGTCTGCTGATTGTGTATGTTCAGCTCTCCTATCTCATCATGATCGGATACACCCTGTTTCAATGTCACTGTGAAAGTTGAACCTTCGCCGTATATGCTGTTGACATTGACCGTTCCGTCCATGAGCTCAACTATCTGCTTCACTATGCTGAGGCCGAGTCCGGTTCCCTCTATGTGCCTGTTCTTTTCCTCGTCAACACGCCTGAACGCATCGAACAGATAAGGCAGGGCCTCTTTTCTTATTCCCATTCCGGTGTCTGTTACGGAAATCGAGAGCAGGACCGTATCATCATCCGCCTCCTCGCTTTCCACGTGGAGTTCGACAGAGCCTTCCTTCGTATACTTCACTGCATTGTTCAGAAGGTTGATGATGACCTGTTTGATCCTTACCTCGTCGCCGTACAGCACTGAAGGAACTTTCGGGTCGATGGTAACGTTGAAATTCAGTCCTTTATCTTCAGCACGGAGCCATATCATGTTCACGACTTCAGACATCATATCCCCTACGTTGTAATCAACGGGGACGATATCCATGCTCCCTGCTTCCATTTTCGAAAAATCGAGTATGTCATTTATCAGGGCCAGAAGCATCTTTCCCGATCCCTGTATGCCTGCCGCATCCTTCGCGATCTCATCTGACGCATCGGTATCGCGCAGTATGAGTTCGTTGAGTCCTAATATCGAATTGATGGGGGTCCTGATCTCATGGCTCATGCTTGAGAAAAATCTGTTCTGCGCCCGTGTCAGTTCCTCCGCTCTCTCGGCTTCCTTCCTGGCCCGCTCGTTCTCGTCCTTGAACAGACGGTTCAAAAACCACGTCATGACATAGCAGACGGCACCGACAAGCATCAGAGATATGAACAGATCAATGAAGAAATCGCTGCGGGAATGCTTGGCGACAAGCTCCTGGAAATTATACTCGATCAAAAAGCATGCAGCCGCGATCAGAAAGATCATCATCAGCATGAACACCCGGAGTGCTCCGGTCGCGACTATTCCGACAAAAACGAACACGAAAATGAACCAGAGAACACCGCCGCCTTCAACTCCGCCGCCGAAGAAGAACAGCGCAGGAAGCACAAGGAACACCGTGCACGACATAAGAAAAATCGATGCGAACTTCAGCTTGTTCCTGTACATGCATACGAACGTCACCGTCGGAACAGCTATTATCGTAAGAACCAGTGTAATGATCTCACCGATGCTCTCGCCGACTATGATGTCTGCTATAAGAGCGATTATGACGGCAATTTCAGAGATTATGGAAAAGCTTATGAAAAGGCGCTCCGAAAAATCCCTTCCCGGATCCATTATGGCAGTCTTAACATCATTAAAGAACTTCCTGATCTTCATGATCTGCCTCCCTTTCTGCCCGGAAGAACACGGATCATGACTCTTTCAAAGTCCGCCGTGTTTATCGGTTTTGCAATGAATCCGTCAAAGCCCTCCCTCATGAACATCTCGCGGGCGCCTGAGACCGCATTTGCAGTAAGTGCGACAACAACCAGTTCCTTACGCGTTTCAGCCGCATACATCTTTATCTGCTTCATCGCCTCAACGCCATCCATCTCAGGCATCATATGATCCATGAACACGATATCATATTCGTTGTTCCTGACCTTCATTACTGATTCTTTTCCGGATGATGCCGTGTCGACATCCATCTGATAGTCTCTGAAAATACCGGTGGCCACAACAAGGTTCATCGGCTCATCATCAACTACAAGAGCCCTCACGCCCTCAAACGAAGGCCTGGAAGTATTGTCGGCGAACTCGATGTTCATCGCATCTTTTCCCTCGTTGAGTATTTTGATGACCGGATATCCGTACAGGGGCTTCGGCATTACCATAACGTTGCTTCCCAGATTCGGCGAAAATCCCTCAGACGCCGAGACGGTAACAACCATATCGCCTCTGCTCAGCTTGTCAAAATACTCCGGATTGTCCTTATATTCCTCTTCACCCATGAAAATATGAGTGACGTTGAGTTTTTCCATGAGCCTTTCGATCTCGTTCACGCTTTCAGCGGAGTAGAGAGGGACGTGTATTCCGGCCGCAAGATCACCGGCCATCATCCGATAGAAATCACGGACTCTCGGAACCTTGTATTTATCAGGTTTAACATGGAAAAGAATGTCTCCTTCGAACGTTCCTGATAGCGAAAGGCACGGCGCAGCATCCTTGACTTTCTGCGGGACGGTAACCCTCACGGTCGTGCCGGCATTTTTCGCGCTCTCGATTTTCACGAAGCCGCCCATCCTGTGAGCAAATCCGTGCACTATGAAAAGTCCGAGTCCTATGCCGCCCGAGCTGCGGTCCCTGCGCTTATTTGCCTGATACATTCCGCGTGCGACGGAACGCGTATCCTTCAGATCCATTCCGATGCCTGTGTCGGTCATTTCGATGCAGAGATTGACGCCGTATTCTTCAGGCTCGGTGTACATCCTTACGAATATCCCGCCGTGTTTCGTGAACTTGACCGCGTTCTCAAGAAGATGCCTGAATATCTTATGAAGCTTCTTGATATCACCTGTCATCATCATCGGAACCTCAGGCGAAAGATCAACGACAAGCTCAATATCCCTGCTCTTGTCAACGAGCCTGAAGCTCGTTACCACATCATTTATGAGCGATGTGCTGATGTAATCCTCTTCCTCGAGCATCACCTTAGACCTGTTGCACTCGGTATAATCCTGTATATCTTCAATCTGATATGCGAGCCTGATCCCCGCGTTCTTTATCTCAGCGGCCTCGCTGCCCGCTCCTTTTTTCAGCATCAGCTCCGACATTCCGTTAACGACGTTGACCGGCGTACGGAGCTCATGAGATATGTTCGAGAGAAAATCCTCGATATCGCTGTCATATGCTTCGATATCTGCCTTCTGCCTCTCGACTTCCTCACGCTGTTCTATCCTGTTCGTAACGTTCATCCTGCAGATAGAATAGACCGACAGAACTATCACGAGCTGAAGGACAAGCCTTGAAACGGTAACAGCATCAAGCGTCAGATTCTCCGGTTTTACGACAAAGACAAACTGGGCCAGCATTATGAGGAAATATTCGATCAGTATCAGATCCAGAACATATATTTTCTCATAAAGCGCAAAGAGGACGAACATAAGAAGTATGACGGTGCATACATCATAAAGGCTCGTCTCATGCACTCCGTGGAATAAAGCCATGAACATGCCGAATCCGAGGTAGATCGCTTCCCTTATATCTTCTGTATGACGCTGCATGAAATGGAGCACCCACAGTCCTATCGTGCCGAGGATAAGGATCGGATTCACCCAGAACTCCCAGCCCTCCTGTATGCTGTCGATCGTAAGACCTATGGCCGCGATCGTGATTATTGTCATTATGAAGCGATGCAAGTTTATCCTGTTCATTCTATACCTGTCCTTACAGTTATTATCACTCCGGACGCCGATCCTTCAGCAGTTCCAGAATGGCATCATAATCATACCGCTCAGACGCATCCGCAATTTTAGCAAAAAGCTCGCGGTCTCCGGCAGGAACGCGATAGTCTTTCATCTCATCAAAAACGCATTCAAGACGGTCGCAGTCCATTGAAGATGCAGCTGCCTTTATCTCCGCATAGACTTCCGACATGAGCGCGGGATAGGCTTCCGGTCTGCTGTCGTCATCTTCTTCCGTATCAAAGATCGCGGACAGCGGTTCGGCGAATTTCATAAAATCGCTCATGAACCTGTCATGATTTTCGCTTATGAACTCTCTGTCGCCGCGCTTGCCGGCGTCCTCGAGAATCTGCGCCCTGTCCGCGAAAGACAGAGCTCCGATAAGACGCGCCGAGCTCTTCAAGGCATGCACCTTGATCGTGTAGTTCTCAATGTCCCCGCTTTCATAGAATCCGCTTATCTGACCGGCTTTTTCATCCATCGATTCATAGAATATCTTAAGAAGCGGCATGTAGGCATCAACCGAGCCGCTGTTGGCGATCCCGGCCTTAACGTCTATACCGTCAGACGGGTTAAGAGATTCAAGACGCGGATCGATCTCTCCAGAAGCTTCATCTTCAGAATCTCCTTCAAGCCATGTGATCATCTCAGGCGGAATATGCCCTGCTATCATCTCCTCAAGCGCTTCAGAGCTGACGGGTTTTGTCAGATAATCATCAAATCCGGCTTCGATGTATTTCTCCTTCGCTCCCGCTACTGCGTTGGCCGTAAGGCATATCGCAGGCGTATCACCGTTGAGGCCGTCAGATTGCGAGCGGATTTCATGAAGCGTCTCGATGCCGTCCTTGCCGGGCATCATATGATCGAGGAATATCAGATCGTACTTTCTTGCACGCGCGAGCGAAACGCCTTCATATCCGTCGTCTGCGGTATCTATCTTTATCTTTGTCTGCTTCAGGAGGCTTTTAAACACCGTCAGGTTCATGTCGTTATCATCAACAACGAGAATACGCGCATCCTCCGCCGAAAACTTTGCGCTGTATTTCCGGTTTTTAGCTGATGCGCTCTTATATGCCTCAGCATAGTCTCCGAGTGTTTCCCACCTTATGACTTTCTGCCGCAGCGCAAACGAGAATACGGAGCCCTCGCCGTAAACGCTCTCGACATCGAGCGTCGAACCCATCATCTCGAGCAGCTTCTGAGTGATGTTCATTCCGAGCCCTGTTCCTTCTATGCTGCGGTTGCGGCTTTCCTCTATGCGGTCGAATTTTTCGAAAAGACGTGAGATGTCTTCAGGTTTTATTCCGATGCCGGTATCCTTGACAGATACCCTTATGATGACATGATCGTCATCCTCCTTCACGGAACCGATGATCAAAGTGACAGAGCCTTTTTCGGTATACTTGACGGCATTCGTCAGTATGTTCATGATGATCTGCTTTATGCGCAGCTCATCACCGTAAAGGACCTTCGGAATCTTTGGATCGATAGAAAGATTCATTGCAATCCCCTTATCATCCGCACGGGACTGTATAGTGTTCACAATGTCGTTTATCACCGAGGCCAGATCATATTCCGCGGGATTGATCTCCATCTTGTCGGCTTCGATCTTCGAGAAGTCGAGAATATTGTTCACAAGCCCGAGCAGCGTGTTCCCCGCGCTCTTTATGTTTTCCGAATATTCCGCGATGTCATCATCCTCGCACTCGCGCAGTATCATCTCGTTCATTCCGAGGATCGCGTTTATCGGTGTACGTATCTCATGAGACATGTTCGCAAGAAATGCGCTCTTAGCTCTCGTAGCCTCTTCGGCGATGGCATTTTTGATCTCAAGCTCATGGACCATCGTCTTTTCGTAGTAGATGCAGTTCTCGCGATGGTTGAATCCGTTATGTATCGCAATAGCCATCTGACGGCAGTTCTCGTAACCGCAGCATGTGCAGTCGATCTTCCGCGATTCTTCCGTCAGTTTGTTCATGCTGACGAAAATCTCATCGATCCGCTCCTCATCCGGTATCTCATAACGGCACTCTTCGGATCTGTCGGTATAGCCGCGGAGATAATCATTAAGGTCGAGATTCCCGAACTGCTCGTTGTAGTTCTTAAGCCGCTCCTCGCAGTCATCAGGACGTGACCATGCGCTTCCGCTCTCTTTTTTCTTTGAATCCTCTCTTATGTCGAGCAGGGCATACAGTGCATCATCCGTCTTTGATTTTTCCGGATTGACCGCTGTTCCGCATATGCACCCCTTTTCGCAGTTGAGCGCATCAATGAACAGGAAGGGCGTTCTGCTGTCCTTTATCCTTTCAGCATTGAGATGCATCCATTCGTAAAGGTGACGCTCTCCCTCTATCTGTCTTATATACACCGCATCTCCGAGGAACCACCGGACATTTTCCGCAAGTCCGCCCGGTGTCGGATAGAATGAGCCGAGGCCGTACTCGATCTCGCTGTGGGCCGGCTCGCCTTTTACGCCATGTTCTCTCACATACTTCATGAGATGCTCGAAAGTCACGTTATACTGAACAAGACCTTCATTGTGCGGATCTTCTATCTCGATCTTTTTAGCTATGCAGGGACTGATGAACGCAAGCCTGTCCGTTATCCCCATTTCCTTCCGCGCATACACGGCCGCGCACATCAGGGGGCTCTGAACCGGAAAAAGCTTCGGGATCAGTTCAGGAAGGTAACGTTCTATGTAAGATACGACCGCGGGACACGGCTGAGATATCCCGCCGGTAAAATCATGTTCTTTAATGTAGTTGAGATAACCCCACGTCGTGATGTCGGCACCGAACGAAACAGATATCACTCTGTTTATGCCCATTTCCTTCAGGCCGCCGAGAACGCTTTCGTATTCGTCGGGGTAATTCGCTTTGAAAGCAGGTGCAAGAAGAAGCGAGATGTTCTCGCCATTTTTGAGGTCTTCAAAGAAACGCTCTGTATCATCGCGGAATTCACGCGCACCGTGAACGCATACATCGATGCAGCTGCCGCATGCAACGCATTTGCTCCCGTCAACATCGATCCTTGCTTTTCCGTTCTCTTCTTTTGATATGCATGCGCCTATCGCGCTGCAGACCTTGATGCATTTATTGCATCCTATGCAGTTCTCGTTCGTATAAACTATGCTTCTTGCGTCCATTTCATCTTACCGTCGTGACATCGGTATCAAACCATTCATCCGATATCTTCTTCAGAGTTCCGTCGGAGTTCATCTGATGCAGAATCTCCTGCACTCCGTCACGCAGCCGGTCGTCTCCTTTTCTGAATCCTATCGCTATCTTCTCTGTTTCGAGAACAGTCGGAAGAATATAGAGTTCTTTGTCATTCCGCGAAATATAGTAATACGCGAATATCGAATCAAGGAACACCGCATCAACTGTTCCTTCCTCGAGCTTTTCGAGCAGAGTGACGTTATCATCTTCATATACGACGCTGAAGCTGCGGCTTAAATCGGATGCGTTCAGAACAGTTTCTGAGCTCGAGCCCTTCTGTGTTCCAACAGTCCTTCCCTTAAGATCTGCTACAGACCTTATCCTTCCCGCGCCCTTAACCACAAATATGAGATCGTTGTTCATGTACGGTTTCGAGAGGTTCATGCTCTCGGCTCTTTCGGCGCTGACTGACAGGCCGTTCCATATGCAGTCTATGCTGCCGCTGTTCAGCTCATTCTCTTTGCTGTCCCAGTTTATCGGCTTAGGAACAAGCTCAACTCCCATTCTTCTGCAGACCTCGGCCGCCAGGTCGATGTCGAATCCCGTGATGTTTCCCTCTTCATCCCTGAATCCCATCGGCGGATAGTATTCATCAAAGCCGAGGACAAGTTTACCTTCCGACTTTACCTTGTCAAGCGAATCATCATCTGTCTTTGCACAGCCGCATAAAGATAAAGCGGTAAGCACCGCGATCATTATCCGGACTGTTTTCATCGCAGAAACGTTTTTTTTCATCTTCATCCTATCGGCCAGAAAGCAGATCAAGTATCCTGTCATAGTCATATTTCTCTGATGCAGCCTTGAGTTCACTGAACAGTCCGTGTTCACCGGCAGGCAGATCATGCTTTTCCATCTCATCGAAAATGCTCTCGAGCATTTCACAGTCCATTGCGGCCGCGGCCGCCTTTATGCCTTCGTAGGCTTCTCTCATGATCCCGTCATCAGCTTCCGGCTTTTTATTCCCGGATTCTTTTTCATCAAACACCTTCGACAGAAGTTCTTTGATGAGCATGTATTCCTTCATGAACTGGCCATGATTTTCACGGATGTAATCGATGTCCCCGTTCTTTCCGGCGTTTTCGAGCATCTGCGCCTTGATCGCAAATCCTGTGGCTCCGATCAGCTTCGCCGAGCTTTTTATCGCATGGACCTTTATCGTGTAGTTCCTTATATCTTCATTCTCAAAAAAGCCTGCGAGCTCCCCGCTCTGATCATCAGCGGATGTAAAGAACACTTTGAGCACCGACAGATAGGTGCCGGCGCTCGCACTGTTCTTAAGTCCTGTATCGACTTCGATAAGATCTCCGTCAAGAGCCTCTATCTCTTTCGGTATGAACTCCTCCGCACCCTCTGCGATCATTACCGGCATTTCCGTGCTGTCAGGCTCCGTCATGGTGATCATATCATCCGGAAGAAGCTCTGCAAGAAGCTCCTCAAGCCTGTCGGGATCGATGGGCTTCGTAAGATATCCATCAAATCCGGCATTCATATATTTCTCTCTTGCACCCGATATCGCATTCGCCGTCAGGCATACTGCAGGCGTCGCCTTATTCGGATTGCCGTCATCAAGTCTTATCTCCTTCAGTGTTTCGATGCCGTCTTTGTTAGGCATCATATGATCGAGGAAAAGTATATCGTATCTGTTGTTCTTCGAAAGCTCGATTCCCTCGTCGCCGCTGTTCGCGATGTCCGTGTTTATCTTCGTCTGCTTGATCAGGCTTTCAAATACCATGAGATTCATCGGGTTGTCATCGACCACGAGAACACTTGCCTGCTCGGCGGTGAATCTCTCCTTGTATTTACCGCGGCTTCTCATGTGGGCACGGTATGAGGCTTCATAGTCACCGACCGGCTCCCAGTTGACGACTTTCTGGCTCAGCTCGAACGAGAACGTCGATCCCTCTCCGTAAACGCTGTCCACCGAAAGAGTCGAACCCATGAGCTCGAGCAGGCTCTTCGTAATGTTCAAGCCAAGGCCTGTGCCTTCTATGTTGCGGTTTCTCTCCTCTTCAATGCGCTCGAATTTTGTGAAGAGTCTGTTTATGTCAGCTTTTCTGATGCCGATTCCCGTATCCTTGACGGAAACGGAGATCAGCACGCCGTCAGTATCAGTATGCATCTTCCTGCAGCCGATGCTGAAGGTTATGCTCCCCTTCTCCGTGTACTTCACGGCATTCGAAAGGATATTCATGATGATCTGTTTGATCCTCACTTCATCTCCGAACAGTATCTTCGGAATCTCCGGGCTGATGTTCAGCTGAAGAGCAAGACCTTTTTCTTCCGCACGGGTATGCACCATGTTCACAAGATCATTGATAACGGATGAAACATCATACTCAACAGGAATGATCTCGATCTTGCCGGCTTCTATCTTTGAGAAATCAAGAACGTCGTTTATGATCCCGAGCAGCGAATTGCCCGCGCCCCTGATGTTTTCAGAATATCTTAAGATCCTGTCATTGCTCTCTTCCCTCAGTATCATTTCATTCATGCCGAGAATGACATTGATCGGCGTCCTGATCTCATGAGACATGTTGGAAAGGAATGCAGTCTTGGCTTCGTTAGCCGCCAGAGCATGCCTTGTCTGCATCGCGGACTCGCGCAGCTTTCTGCTCTTCTTTTCGGATCTTGTGGCAAGTATGCCGAGAATAGAAATCATGAGAAGCGAAATTGCTATTGTTGAGATAAGAAGAATGCGGAGCGAGCTGAAATCCTCGGTCGCATCCATTACGGATACGCATACCCACTCATTCTCGAGCGGCACGACGTAAACAATGTAATCCCTGCCATCATATCTGATGTTCGAGTAGCCGCTTTTGTATGTGCTGATCATTGAAGAGACATACTGGGAAACCGGATCGGTATTCTCGCTGATGTCTTTCCCGTTCTGCTCTTTGTCCGAATGCGCTATGATCACTCCCTTGCCGTTCACTATGAACTGTGCCGCAGAATTCTCCTTCGAGGCATGATCTTCTACTATTGTCTGCAGATCATTCATTGAAATGTCGATGCCTATGACGCTCTTCGCATCGCACAGCGTTTTTGTCAGCGTTATCATTACCGTTCCGGTATCAAGATCAAGATAAGGGTCAACAACGACGAGGCGTCCTGCTCCTGCCATCGCATCTATGTACCACGGTCTTTTCGTCGCATCATAACTTTCATCGGGCACCCATCCGCTTCCGTCCATGTATTCGCCCCTTATGTATCCGTACACTCCCGTGGTGTCCGCTATGAGCGAATCGGCTACTGCGATGGTCTGGTCCGTCAGATAATCGAAAATCTCTTTCTGGTTGCGGTCGTTCCTTATCATATTGTCGACCGTATATGCGGCGAGCTTCAGCGTGTCAAGGCTTGCTGACATGCATTTATCAATCATGTTCGAGGATTCTATTGCACTGATGCGTCCGCTCTCGATGATGTTATCCCTTGTCGCAGAGTAGAGCTTTGTATAGAAAAGCCACATGGCCAGGACAAAGATCGCCATGATCAGAACATAGAAAAAAATCCTGAGCGTCCTTTCTCTTTTTATATCTCCGATGTTCTCTTTTTCGTTCAAGTCATCCATATCTGATACCGTTAATGATTTCCTATTAAAAAGCGTTATATATAATTATAACGGTTTTTCCCCTATTTTCAAGCATAATACGCAATGCCTGCGGCACTTTGCGGATGAAAACGAAGACATAAAAAAAGGCTGCCGCTTCCATGAAAACGGTAACCTTTTTTGAAGCCGGACAACGGCTACAGATTCGTATATCCGACAAGCGATTCATCGACCGCCGCAGCTGCCGCACGGCCTTCCGCTATTGCCCATACGACGAGCGACTGCCCTCTTCTGGCATCACCTGCCGCAAACACCTTTTCGTTGCTCGTTCTGTAGCATCCTTCATCCGCCGCTATGTTCCCTCTTGGGGTAAGCTCAGCCGAAAATGCACCTGCCGAATATTCCTCGCACCCGAGGAATCCTGCTGCGATCAGAACGAAATCCGCGCTGAGCTCGCCTTCGCTTCCGCTGACGTGCTCGAACGAAACCTTCCCGTCCTTGCTGATCTTTCTCTCAAGCTGAACGGTCTTTACTCCCGTAAGCTTTCCTTTTTTGTCCTTTATGAATTCAGTGACAGTTGTCGAGAATATCCTCGGATCCTTACCGAAGCAGTATATCGCCTCTTCCTGGCCGTAATCCGTTTTGATGACCTTCGGCCATTCGGGCCACGGGTTCGAAGGAAGCCTCTTCTCAGGTGCGGGAGGCATCATCTCTATCTGAGTGACTGATGCGGCACCGAGCCTTATGCTCGTTCCGACGCAGTCATTACCGGTATCGCCGCCTCCGATGACTATGACGTTCTTACCCTTCATGCTGCCGAACGAAAAGTCCTCTTCCTCGATGACTTTTCTGTAATCATAGCCTTCATCCATGATCTTTTTGCTTACCTCTCGGAGAAACTCTACCGCGAACATAATTCCCTTCGCATCCCTTCCGGGAGCGTTTATGTCCCTCGGTTTTGAAGCTCCGCAGCAAAGGACGACTCTGTCGAATTCCTTCAGAAGTTCTTCAGAAGATACATCCTTTCCGACATCTGCGCCGCACCTGAACTCGATCCCGGTTTTCTTCATGACTTCTATTCTTCTGTCGACTATCCTCTTGTCGAGCTTCATGTTCGGAATGCCGTAGCGCAGAAGTCCGCCGGGTCTGTCGAACCTTTCGAAGACGGTGACTTTATGTCCGCGCCTGTTTAGCAGCTGTGCGCATGCAAGACCTGAAGGGCCGCTTCCTACAACTGCCACGCTCTTTCCTGTCCGTACCGCCGGCTCGCTGTCATCGACGAGACCGTTAGCGAATGCATACTCGATGATGTCCTTCTCGTTATCCTTTGTCGTTACCGCCTCGGAAACATGCCCGCACGTGCAGGCCGCCTCGCACAGAGCCGGACAGACCCTTCCCGTGAATTCCGGGAAGCTGTGAGTCTTCTCAAGACGTCTGTATGCCTGCTTGAGATTTCCGTGATAAACGAGCTCATTCGTTTCCGGAACGAGATTATGAAGCGGACATCCCGATGCCATGCCTGATATCATAACTCCCGCCTGACAGAACGGGACTCCGCATGCCATGCACCTTGCCGCCTGCTGCCTTCGCTCCTCGGCAGGAAGGCCTTTATGGAACTCATCGAAATTCCTGATGCGCTCTGCCGGGGGCAGGCTTATAAGATCGCACCTTTCATATTCCATGAAACCGGTTGGTTTTCCCATATCATCCCCTCCTTCAGTCTTTTGAACGAGCCGCTTCATCAGGCTCGATTATGCGTTTGTATTCTTCCGGTATTATCTTCTTGAACTTCGGTATGTAGGTTTCGAACGCATCGAGTATCTTGGCTGCTTTCTCCGATCCGGTGTACTCCCTGTGATTTTCAAGAAGGGTTCTTATCACCCGTCTGTCCGCATCGGACACTATGCTCTCCATGAGGACGAGCTCTTTGTTCAGGTTCCGGTAGAGAGTGTTGCTCTCATCAAGGACGTAAGCAACGCCGCCGCTCATTCCTGCCGCGAAGTTCTTGCCTACGCTTCCGATTATCACAGCGACTCCTCCCGTCATGTATTCGCAGCCGTGCTCTCCGACTCCTTCAACGACTGACCTTGCACCGGAATTGCGCACGCAGTATCTCTCGCCCGCCATGCCGGCTATATAGGCTTCTCCCGATGTTGCTCCGTAGAGCGCGACATTTCCGATGATTATGTTGTTCTCGGCATCATATCCGGCATCCTCGGGTGCCTTTATGATGAGCTTTCCGCCCGACAGTCCTTTACCGAAGTAATCGTTCGCCTCACCGGTGATGCATATGGTCTGGCCTTTCGGCATGAACGCTCCGAAGCTCTGTCCGCCTGCTCCGCGGCAGATTATCCTTATGCTGTCATCGGGCAGTCCGCGGTGATGGCACTTCGTTATGTATGCGCCGATCATCGTACCGAAAGCCCTGTCAGTGTTCGCAACAGTGCATGTGACCTCGGCCTTCGTGCCTTCTTCTATAGCTTTCTTTATGCCCTTCCTGCCTTTTAGAAGAGCCTGATCTGCACGGCTATCAAGCATGAAGTCGTACAGTTTCTTGTCATCATATGTGTTCACAAGAGGCAGACTTTCGCACAGTATCTTTCCGGCATCGATCGTTGCTGCCGCACCGATGAGCCCTTCCTTCACCTTCAGGAGATCATACCGTCCGACGAGCTCATCAACGCTTCTGACACCGAGCTTTGCCATGTATTCCCGGAGCTCTTCAGCGATGAACATCATGAAGTTCTCAACGTATTCCGGCTTGCCTGCAAAGTTCTTCCGAAGCTCAGGATTCTGCGTCGCTATACCCATAGGGCACGTATCCAGATTGCACACGCGCATCATCACGCAGCCGAGCGTTACAAGGGGAGCTGTCGCGAAGCCGAACTCCTCTGCTCCGAGTATCGCGGCAATGGCTACATCCCTTCCGCTCATGAGCTTGCCGTCCGTCTCGACGGTTACCATATCCCTCAGTCCGTTCATCATGAGCGTCTGATGCGTTTCGGCAAGTCCGAGTTCCCACGGAAGTCCTGCATTATGTATCGAGCTTATCGGCGCTGCACCTGTTCCGCCGTCATATCCGGAGATGAGGATGACGCCGGCTCCTGCCTTAGCAACACCTGCAGCGATCGTTCCGACTCCCGCTTCCGACACGAGCTTTACGGAAATGCGCGCATCCCTGTTCGCACACTTGAGGTCGTAGATAAGCTGCGCAAGGTCTTCTATCGAATAGATGTCATGATGGGGCGGAGGCGAGATCAGGCTTACTCCCGGAGTCGAATGCCTTGTCTTCGCTATCCACGGATATACTTTCTTGCCCGGAAGATGTCCGCCTTCACCAGGCTTTGCGCCCTGCGCCATCTTGATCTGGATCTCTTTCGCACTCTGCAGGTAGCGTGATGTCACGCCGAACCTTCCCGATGCGACCTGCTTTATCGCCGAGCTTCTGTCATTCGCGGTTCCTGCGCTCTCGAGCCTTTCATCGCTCTCGCCGCCCTCGCCGCTGTTCGACTTGCCGTGAAGATGGTTCATCGCGATCGCAAGCGCTTCATGAGCCTCCTCTGATATCGAGCCGTATGACATGGCGCCGGTCTTGAAACGTCTTACGATATGCTCAGCGCTCTCGACTTCAGAAACATCGATCGGCTCAGCCGCATAGTTGAAATCAAGTATGCTCCTTATGTAGCCGGTCTCTTCCTTGTCGACCATCGCAGTGTACTGCCTGAACTTGCCGTAATCCTTTTCGCGGGTAGCGGCCTGCAGCATATGAATGGTCTGCGGATTGTATCTGTGGAGCTCTCCATGAGCCCTCATCTTATGGAATCCGACGGAATCGACCGAAAGATCCGTATCAAGTCCGAGGGGATCGAATGCCTTCGAATGCTGCCTGTCGGTTGCGAGCGCGATGTCCGCAAGATCGATGCCGCCGATCCTTGACACCGTCCTCGTGAAGTATCTGTCTATGACGTTTTTCGAAATACCTATCGCCTCGAAAATCCTGCTGCCCTGATATGACTGGATCGTGGAAATTCCCATCTTCGATGCAATCCTTACTATTCCGTCGAGCACTGCCTTGTCATAATCCGATGCAGCCGCATAATAGTCCTTATCGAGAATTCCTTCGTCGATCAGTTCTTTTATAGTAGCATGCGCTATATAAGGATTGACCGCGCACGCACCGAATCCGAGAAGCGCAGCGAAATGGTGCACATCCCTCGGCTCTCCTGTCTCGAGTATCAGCGACATCGCCATGCATTTCTTCGTAGTTACGAGGTAGTTGTGCACGGCAGACACGCAAAGAAGCGACGGCATTGCGACATGGTTTTCATCAACGCCGCGGTCCGAAAGGATCAGTATATTCGCACCGTTCTTGTATGCCCTGTCGACCTCTACGAAAAGATTGTCGATAGCACGGTCGAGCGGAGTTCCTTTGTAATAGAGCGTCGAAACTTTCTTGACGTTGAAGCCCTGCCTGTGAAGATGAGATATCTTCATGAGGTCGAGATCCGACAGTATCGGATTGTTGATCTTCAGCACGTTGCAGTTCGACGGCTTGTCAGAAAGAAGGTCACCGTTCTTGCCGCAGTATACGCATGTAGCGGTAACGATTTTCTCCCTTACGGCATCTATCGGGGGATTGGTGACCTGCGCGAAAAGCTGCTTGAAGTAATCAAAAAGCGGTCTGTATTCGTGAGAGAGAACTGCTATGGGCGTGTCGACTCCCATTGAGCCTATCATCTCATTGCCCGAAAGAGCCATTGAATATATTCTCTCGCGGCATTCCTCGTAAGTGTATCCGTATGATTTCTGAAGCCTTGCAAGCTCCTTTCCTTCAATGTGGGGAACCGATTCGTTCGGAACCTTGAGCTCTGCAAGATGCACGAGGTTCTGGTCGAGCCATTCGCCGTAAGGCTCGCGCATCGCATACCTGTCCTTTATCTCCCTGTCGGTGTATATCCTGTCGGTCTTCGTATCAGCGACTATCATCTTGCCGGGATAGAGGCATCCCTTCTTTACGATCTCCGACTCTGCAAGAGGCAGAACGCCGACCTCGGATGAAAGGATCAGCCTGCCGTCATCCATTATGTAATAACGCGAAGGACGAAGCCCGTTCCTGTCGAGTATCGCCGCCATGAGATCCCCGTCTGAGAACATGATAGAAGCGGGGCCGTCCCACGGCTCCATCATCGTCGCATAGTACTGATAGAAATCCCTCTCCTCGGCCGTGAGCGTCTCGTTGTTCTCCCATGGTTCGGGAACTAAGATCATTGCGGCGAGAGCGGGCTCCATGCCGCCCATGATCATGAATTCGAGAGCGTTGTCGAGCATCGCCGAATCCGAACCTTCCTCCGATATGACCGGAAGAACCTTTGCGAGCTCCTCATCCGAGAAGCAGCTCGTCTCTATCGTCTCTTCCCTTGCGACCATCTTGTCGACGTTTCCGCGGATCGTGTTGATCTCGCCGTTATGGACTATGAATCTGTTAGGATGAGCGCGCAGCCAGCTCGGATTCGTGTTTGTAGAAAAACGCGAATGCACCATCGCGAGCGCGGATTCATATGCGCTGTCCTGAAGATCCGAAAAGAACGTGCGGAGCTGTCCTACAAGGAACATTCCCTTATAGACTATCGTCCTGCACGAAAGAGATGCTACGTAAGTATCCTCATTCGAATGCTCGAAAACTCTTCTGATAACGTAAAGCTTCCGGTCAAAATCAATATCCTCGGCACATCCGTCGGGGCGTGCTACAAAGCCCTGATATATGGACGGACACGTGGAAAGCGCGCGCTGCCCGAGCACATCGTCCTTCACCGGAACCTGCCTCCATCCGAGGAAGCGGAGTCCTTCCTTCGCGGCGATTATCTCGAACATCTTCATCGCCTGCATTCTCGAAAGCTCATTCTGAGGGAAGAAGAAAACACCTACTCCGTATGTTCTTGCCTTGCCGAGCTTTATCCCGATGTCCGCGCATGCCTTCACGAAGAAACGGTGAGGTATCTGAGTCATGATCCCGACACCGTCTCCGGTCTTTCCTTCTGCATCCTTTCCTGCGCGGTGCTCTAAGTTCTCCACGATCGACAGCGCATCGCTGACGATCTTATGGCTTGCCTTGCCGTGGACATTTATGATGGCGCCGACGCCGCAGTTATCATGTTCGAAAGAAGATTCGTAAAGAGTATTCATTACCTTTCACCTCTCATTCTCTTTCCTGCAAAGTGCTGCTTTTATAAGTCCCGCGAAAAGCGGATGCGGCATATCCGGCCTCGACCTGAATTCAGGATGGGCCTGCGTTGCCACGAAATAAGGATGATCCATAAGCTCTATCATTTCGACTATCCGTCCGTCCGGCGACATTCCGGATAATACCATGCCGTTTTCCGTCAGGATGTCCCTGTAATCGTTGTTCACTTCATATCTGTGACGGTGCCTCTCGCTGATGCTCTTCGCACCGTAAAGCTCATATGCCTTCGTGCCTTCAGTCAGCTCACACGGATAAGCTCCGAGACGGAGCGTCCCCCCGATGTCCTCGAGGTTCTCCTTCTCCGGAAGGATATGGATCACGGGATCCGGCGTTTTGCTGTCGAGCTCTGATGACATGGCTTTCGGAAGATTGCAGACGTTCCTTGCGAATTCGACTATCGCGAGCTGCATCCCGAGGCATATGCCAAGATATGGGATTTTCCGCGTCCGTGCGTAGCCTGCCGCAAGTATCTTGCCTTCAGTGCCTCTTGTTCCGAAGCCTCCGGGAACTATCATACCTTCTATCCCCGAAAGATGCTCGTCAAGATTATCCGGCGTAAGATCCTCGGCATCGACCCAGCGTATCTTCACGTCCGTCCTGTTCGCTATCCCGCCGTGCTTGAGAGCTTCAACAACGCTGAGGTAAGCGTCATGGAGCGCAACGTACTTTCCTACGATGGCGATCTCGGCACTATGGAGAGGATGCTTGAAATCATCAACGAGCTTTCTCCATGCATCCAGATCCGGCTCCGGGGGCTGAAGTCCGAGACACGCGCATACCGCACCGGCAAGATTCTCATCTTCCATCATGAGCGGCACCTCGTAGAGGGACTCGGCATCAAGATTCTGAAGGACGTTTTCGCTTTTCACATTACAGAAGAGCGCGATCTTTTCACGCATGCTCTTCTCTATCGGGTAATCGGACCGGCATACTATGATGTCCGGCCAGAGCCCCATGCTCTGAAGCGTCTTGACGCTCATCTGCGTCGGCTTGGTCTTCAGCTCCCCCGAAGCCTTCAGATATGGGATTAGAGTAACATGTATGATAACGGAATTGTTTCTTCCGATATCAGCCTGGAACTGCCTTATGGCCTCTAAAAACGGCTGGCTTTCGATGTCACCTACCGTGCCTCCTATCTCTATTATCGATATCGTTTCTTCATCAGGTGACTGTGCTTTATGGAATCTGGCCTTGATCTCATTCGTGATGTGCGGTATGACCTGAACTGTTCCGCCGCCGTAATCGCCGTGGCGTTCCTTGTTCAGCACTGTCTGATATATCTTTCCTGTCGTGACATTCGAGTTCTTTCCGAGCGATTCGTTGATGAATCTTTCGTAGTGTCCGAGATCAAGGTCCGTTTCCGTACCGTCGTCGGTAACGAAAACCTCCCCGTGCTGTATCGGGTTCATCGTTCCCGGATCGACGTTGATGTACGGATCGAACTTCTGCATGGTAACGTTATATCCCCGTGCTTTAAGAAGCCGCCCGAGTGATGCCGCGGTTATTCCCTTTCCGAGTCCGGATACGACCCCGCCCGTTACGAATACATACTTGACCATACGCACCTCACTTCCCGCTGTCACCGTAGTTCGACAGAACTCTTGCTGAAGGATCGTTGACATCGCATCCTTCCCATTCCTTGTTCGGCATCCAGAAATCCGCTACCATCTGTGACTGGCCCGGATAGTATTTTTCAAAGATCTCACGGTACATGAGCGATTCTTTCGTGAAAGGCTTTGCATGTTCATACTTGTCGCTGAGCTTTTCGAAATCCTCGTCAGAGTATATTCTCTCGGCCTGCTCCTTGAGATGGTCGACCATCGAATGTCCGACCGCATCCGAGAAAGCTGCTTTCTCACGCATAAGAATATCGTAAGGAAGATAGTCGCCTTCGAAAGCATGGCGGAGCAGGTATTTTCCCTTTCCGTAAACGTTCATCTTCTTTTCGGGATCTATGCTCATGACGTACTTTACGAAGGCAAGATCGCCGAACGGAACTCGGGCTTCCATCGAGTTCACGGAGATGCATCTGTCCGCGCGGAGCACGTCGTACATATGTATCTGACTGATACGCTTTTTCGCTTCCTCCTGGAAGGCCTCGGCATCGGGGGCGAAATCCGTGTACTTGTATCCGAAAAGCTCATCGGATATCTCTCCTGTCATGAGCACACGGATGTCCGTCTGTTTCCGTATCTCCCTGCAGATCAGATACATTCCCATGCTCGCCCTTATCGTAGTGATGTCATAAGTTCCGAGCATGTAAATGACTTCATCGAGAGCCGCCGTGACGTCATCCTTCGTGATTATTATCTCGCTATGATCGCTTCCGATGTAATCGGCAACTTCCTTAGCATACTTCAGGTCGATCGCATCGGTGCTCATTCCGATCGCGAACGTCCTTATCGGCTTATCGAGTATCTTTGCGGAAACGGCGCACACCAGCGAACTGTCAAGACCGCCGCTCAGCAGGAATCCTAGCGGCGAATCGGAATCGAGTCTCTTTTCTATTCCGGCAACGAGCTTATCGTGAATGTTTCGGCATACAGTCTCGATATCGTCCGTGATGATCTCATCCGTTTCGGTCATGTCCCTGTAGCATACGAACTTCCCGTCGGCATAATAGTGTCCGGGCGGGAACGGCATTATCTTTTCGGCAAGCCCGACAAGGTTCTTCGGCTCGCTCGCGAAAATCATTTCATTTTCTTTTGTGTATCCGTAGTAAAGCGGCCGTATTCCGATAGGATCTCTTGCCGCTACGAGGCTGTCCTTTTTTCCGTCATAGATTATGCACGCGAATTCGCTGTCAAGCTTTGCGAACATATCCGTTCCGTATTTCTCATACATCGGAAGAAGTATCTCGCAGTCGGAATCGCTCGCGAACGAATACTCTTTCTCCAGCTCCTTCTTGATCGGCCGGAACCCGTATATCTCTCCGTTGCAGACGATCGCGTTCTCCTTCAGCTCGAACGGCTGCATTCCTTCTTCGGAAAGTCCCATTATCGAAAGTCTCTCGAAGCCGAGAATCGCATCACCGTAGCAGATTATGCGCTGCATGTCAGGACCTCTTGACTGCGTTTTATCGAAATGCTGCTTGAACTCCTCCGGCTTAATGCTTTTACCCTTATATCCCATTATCGAACACATCTGATGTTCCTCCTTGTTACCTTAATCATTAAACATCCGCAAGCCGAGCCGCTTCATGCGGCCCGGCATTGTGAATGAATATGAAAGCGGATATGTTATTCCACATCCTGCAGAGCGTCGAAATCTTCTTCTCCGGTTCTGATCTTGACGACCTTCTCAACAGGATAAACGAAGATCTTTCCGTCTCCGATATGTCCGGTGTAAAGGGCCTTCTTGGCCGCATCTATGACGGACTGTACCGGGATCTTGGATACGACCACTTCCACCTTGACCTTCGGCAGCAGCGTTGCATCAACTTCGACTCCGCGGTATCTC
>JAILNQ010000093.1 GCA_024691425.1 Lachnospiraceae bacterium | reverse complement strand
AAAATATCAGCATAGCAGGACTCGAAAAAGAGATAGGCATAGGGAACGGAGTCATCCGAAACTGGGATAAGTCCAGTCCGAGAGTAGACACGATAAAAAAAGTTGCTGAATTCTTAGGAACCACCGTAGAGAAACTGATATCTGATTAAAAACTTATCCAAGAGGCAGGAAATGAAAATCAAGACAAAGAAGAAAACATACATATCAGCACCGATCACAAACGGAAAGACAAAACAGACCATATGCGACCTGCTGTGTAAAGCAATCCAGCAGACGGCAGCGGGCGACGATCTTGTTGCACTCCGATACGATCCGATCACGGAGATAGTGCACGCTGACTTCCGGGATCATTACGACCTTCGTCAGATCAACGTAGGAGCAGACAGCGGCTGGGCAATGATCAAAGACATCGTAAACCATATCGATATAGGATGACACCATGACTACAAAAGAAATAGAGAAGAAACTCGAAGCATATACTGGCGCGGAATTTATCACTCCGAACAAGCTTGCCGGATTCATGGGACAGAAGAATGTAAGCCGCGTGAAGAAGAAGTTCCTTGCAAACCTCCCGGCGATCGGTGGAACGAATTCATATTTCATTCCGGATGTGGCAAAGAACATCAGCCAGGCAGCAACATGGGAGGACTGATATGACACCTGACGGACATTTCATCATAGCGGTTGATTTCGACAAGACGCTTATCACAGATAACAGCTGGCCTGATGTAGACGGAAAGCCAAACGTTCATCTGATCGAATACCTGAACCGGGAGAAGAGACGCGGGAGCAAGATCATCCTGTGGTCATGCCGGGCAGGCGAAGCACTTGAAGCAGCTGTGAAGTTCTGCGAAGAAAACGGACTGACATTCGATGCGATTAACGACAATATCCCCGAGATCGTGGAGGCGTACAAAAGTAACAGTCGCAAGGTATCTGCTGATATCTACCTGGATGATAAGTCGAAAGATCCGGACATACAAAATTTTTCATTCATGAATCAATACAATATGTGGATCGAAGATTCGCTTGTATCAAATTCATAAAGAGAGGGGGAGTAACAATGAAGGGAAACATATACACATACGGGGTAGTCGGTACTGTGTTAGGACTGGCGGGTATATCGGAGAACATAACCAGCGGAAGAGGATCCTTTATAGTATCGGCGATCATATTTGCGATCAGTTTCGGTTGCGTACTCTACGGGTACACGAAATGATCATGAACGTGGATCCCGAAACAATAAATCCGGAGGTAGTCGGGAGAACAGAGTTCATCGTCAACGGAAAGTTCCTGACCAAAGAAGAGGTCAAAGAGTTATTCGAGGAAGCACATGAAACAGAACTCGACCATCGGATCGGCAACATGGATAAGCGGGAAATGATTACGGTCTGCTGCGCGGCAATAAGAAAATACCCGCTGGAATATCTTCAAGTAGTGGCGCAGTACATTTTAGAACTCATTAAGGATAGCAGGAAGGGGAGAAGAAACAATGCCAAGAATGATGGAAGTTTATGACGTAGGGGAAGAAGTACTTATCAAAGCAATGATCACAGCCGTAGTTCCGGACAAAGACAGGTTCGCTTACGAGCTGACCGTGACGGGAGAGACGGACAAGCTGAAACATCGTTTTCATCACAAGGACTTGACTCCGATCGAACCGGAAGTTGCACCGGAGCAACAGGAAGATGAATGAGTTTATTCCTATATATAGTGGGAGGAAATGAAAGGGGGTACAAGATATGAGCAAATGCGTATGTAACGGAGAACGATATCTTGGAATAGTTGGCCAGGAGCTGGCAGGCTTCAGCAAGACAATCACCGCATATGTTCAGGGGAATAACTTGAGAATATTCGGAGAAGCGCCTGAAGATCCCGCCGGCGACATTCAGATCAAATACTGTCCGATCTGCGGGAAGAAGCTCACGAAGAACATCATGCCGGCATATGATCCTGAAGCGGCATCACAAAGATCATCAGTCAGATACGCATAGTCGGGAAAAGGGCACACCTTAGCCCTTAACCCGTTCATCATAGATATTAAAGTTAGGAGAAAAATGTATCGGTTAGACATATATCGGTTCCCGACCTCGACAGAGTACGAGTACAAGTTCATCGGGAACTACGGAGCTAAGGGAGAAAAGCGTGCTCCGAAACAAAAAAGAACTCCTGAAGACATTGAACGGCAGAATCAATATCAGCGGCAGAAGACAGTCAGACATCTGATCAAAGCAAACTTCACACAGGGCGACTACTGGACAACACTGACATATCCGAAGGATGAGAGCAGAACGATTCAGGAAGTGGCAAAGGATATATCGAAGTTCTTAGGGAACATAAGGTATCAGTACAAGAAGGTAGATATCCCTTGCAAGTACATATACCGGATAGAGATAGGATCCCGGGGAGGCATCCACGTTCACATCATCATGAACAGGATCCCCGATCTTGACCGGATGATACAGAAGTACTGGATACACGGAAAGAGCCACAACGAGCTTCTTGATGACGGAACCTATGAACAGCTGGCCGACTATATCGTCAAGCCTCCGACAGATCAGCAGAAGAAGCTGCTCAAGACTTTCGACGAAGATGCGAAAAAACTGATCCGGTATTCTTGCTCTCGAAATCTCGCAAGACCGATCCCGGAAAAGAAGGAATACACCCGCCGGACAATGAGAGACGTGTTCAATCACGACCTCGTACCCGAAAAAGGATTCTACATCGACAAGAACTCGATCCGAAGAGGCGTGAACACATTCACCGGCATGGGATACCTCTACTACCAGGAAGTGAAGCTCAAGCGGGAGCAGCAGGCGGAACCGGTACGGATATATGAGTGTCCGATATGCCATCAGTTCACTATTGGCTCTATCAAATGCGACTGTCAGCAAAGGAAACGCAGTGTTAAACATATACCTCGAAAGTACAATAAAGCCGCCTCAAAAGGCCGCAGGAAAAGCGATGTACCTCGTTGAGTTCATACCCGACAAGCATCCGGACAAGTTCCAAACATGGCAGGAATACGCGGAATACGGGGAAACGACGGAAGATGCAATCATCCTCTCGGTACTGATCAAGGCCCTCATGAGGATAACAAGACCGTGCGAGATCCGCATATTTACAAAAGCAAAAAGCGTTTTCTCGACACTTGAAAGCCGCAGATACAACACATGGAGGGATAACAACTGGCTTAAAGGCAACGGAGAAGCTGTCAAGAACGCTCATTTATGGGACGTGGCACAGAATCTTCTCGCATCCAAGAGCACGGAGTGGACAGTCACCGACGAAGATCACTCATACCAGGAATACATGAGATCGGAGTTGAAGAAATGGCAAAGAGCATAATTCAGGCACAGACCGACAAGCTGAATCGTGAATGCTTCTTATGCCGCCTCGAGACAACGGCAGAACTCCCACATGATAACCTCGACAAACATCATTTTATGCACGGGACTGCAAACAGAAAACTTGCCGAGCACTGGGGACTGTGGGGCTATCTTTGTAAGAAACATCATACGGTAGGCCCTGAAGCCGTCCACAACAACAGAGAGAAGGATATCTTCCTCCAGCAAGTAGCTCAAGGCCGGTTCGAGAGACTACACGGCCATGACAAGTGGATGGAGATCTTCGGAAAAAACTACCTCATCATGTGATCATATCGGGGAAATGAGCGCGGCGTAGGACTGGAATGTCCCAACAATAAGCAGAGACGGGAACAAATGAGAGCGTCTCCCGCGGTACCCGAATGATATATAAAGCGCGCAAGGTTGAAACACCTCAAGAAACTCGTACCAAAATTGTATCACACTTACCAAAAGCCATTAAGCCCGGGCGGAAGGGAGGCTTATGCGGAGTATAAAACGATTGAAGGGAATTGCGACACAAACACTTTTAGCGCTTACCGTCTTGACGGCGGTAAAAGGCAGAAATCAGTTCATGGGACACGATGAGACCTGGTACAACCTGAAAATGAACAAGGTCGTGCAGCGAGCAGACAAGGATTTCAAGATGACAAACCTTTATCACATAGATGACAGAGGCGTAAAGATGTACGGCCCATGGGTTATAGTAGCAGCCGATCCGCGACGCCACACGAAATACTCGCTCGTTGACACATCACTTGGCACCGGAATAGTGCTTGACGTGCACACGGCCGATGATCCTGAACTGATCGACATTGCGACAAACTGGTAGGAGGAAGATATGTTTGACAAGTTCGGAGAGTTCGACTCATACGAGGAGATAAACAAAGCAGCAGAAGGACAGAAGGCAGAGGGAGATTTTGAAGCCCTCAAAGAGCTGGCAGAAGAGAACGGCATCGATCCGGAGGATGTAGCGGACTACATCGACGGAGGCATCACACAACTATGCACACCGCTCACAGCGGCGATGGGAAAGATCGAGATCGAATGCAAGGAACTGAAGCCGCAGGAGATAGAGGTCGACTGGGTAAACTACATCAAAGGCAGAGCGTTCGAAGATGAGAAGATCGCACTCGCGATCAGACGCAAAAACAAGAACATCTTCGACTGCATAGGACGGATCGGGAAGGAAGCATACAAGAACAGCTGGAAGCCTCACGAGAGAGTCATGAAGGCAGCGGGCCTCCCCTCAAACTGCAAGCTGGGGATGCCGGGATCCGCAAGAGTGAAGATGATCATCAAAGACTACTACCTGGAGGCGAAGTGATGGAGAAGGCTACGGAGGAAATCAAGAACCTCAAGCCCGTCAAAGGTATAGAGGACTGGTCAAGAAAACAATACAGGACGAAGTACATCTACTATCGACGCAAAGGAGCATATGCAATATGCCACTGCTCTGAATGCGGAGCGAGATACGAGATCAGGGCCGTAGAGACCGGAGACATGTTCCAAGACGCGGCAATGGATATTGAGAAGCCGGAGAGAGACAAGCCGACAAAATGTCGGAATTGCAAAACGAAAGCAATCTACAAGCCCGCAGGAAAGTGTAAGCCGGAATGGCACTATGAATACGTCATATCCGGAGAGAAGATGACGGATGACAAGTTCGCGATCAGGATCTTCGACACGAGACAGATCATCAGAGCCGACCATGAAACCGTATACGACTGCATGGAAGTCAAGAGGATCCTCCTCGAGAAGGGCAAAAAGCCGGCACGGTATGAATGGAATCACTGCTTCGGATGGATCAAGTCATCATGCGGAGAACAGTTCAGATACTTCGTACATCCTCGGGCATTCCGGGAAGTCAAAAAGACAGGGATGTTCAAGTATGTCCCGATAGAGAAGTCAATCACCGACAACTTCATCGATGACAGCTGGTTCATAGACTACTACATAGCAGCTGCAAGGTATCCGGACTTCGAGATGATCCTGAAGATGGGCCTCACGGAATATGCAGACAGACTCGTTCACAAATATCCGACGAACTTCAACCCGAGAGGCAAGACGATCGAGAACAGACTGAGAATATACAAGAGCAGGATCCCGGACATGATAAAGACAAAGGGAAGCAGAGACAGCATAGTCACCTTCCAGCTCGAGAAGAGGCTCGGCCAACACTGGACAGACGAAGACCTGGAGATCCTCAGTGTCATGAAAGAGAACCACTACGATGACAAAAACGCAACAGTCCTGAAGCACATGTCACTCAAGAAGCTCAAGAACTACATGATCAAGCAGAAGATGTGGCCAAACCCGAAGGACGAATGGCAGAAGTCATTTGAGAAGCGGAATCTCAGGTCAACATATTACGACTATCTGCACATGAAAGAGGCCGAAGGATATGACATGACGGATGAGATCACTCTCTTCCCGAAGGACATCAGACGAAGACATGATGAGATGGTCCTTGAGCGAGAGAAGAAGAAGCTCGACACACGGAAGAAGGAAGTGCTCAAGAAGTATCCGAAGATCAAGAGCAAATACAAGAGCCTGTCAGAGAAGTATTCAGCGGCAGCAGGCGGATATATCATCAGACCGGCAAAAGACGCAGCCGAGATCGTGGTAGAAGGCAGAGTCCTTCATCACTGCGTAGGCGGAGACAACTACCTGTCAAAACATAACACCGGAAAGAGCTTCATCCTCTTCCTGAGACCGATCGAGAGCAAAGACATCCCGTTCATCACGGTCGAGATCAAAGACAACGAGGTTGTCCAGTGGTACGGAGCATATGACAGAAAGCCGAACGAGAATATGTTCAGCAAATGGCTCAAGACGTACTGCAAAGAACTCAAGAAGCACGAGAAGGCAAATTGCACCGGTACAACGAAGAAAAGGAGGACAGCATGAACATGAACAACGAGATCATGTACTTCGAGAATAAAGAGTTCGGAGATATCCGGACATTCGAGGTCGATAATGAGCCGTGGTTTGTTGCCGCAGATGTATGCAGAGCTCTCGGACTGTTAAACCCGACGGCGGCAATGGACCGACTCGACCATGACGAAAAGGCTAAGTTCAATTTAGGGTTACGAGGCGGAGAAGTGAACAGCGTGAACGAATACGGATTGTACAACCTCGTTCTCGCAAGCCGGAAAGAGGGAGCGAGAAGATTCAAACGCTGGATCACACACGAGGTCATCCCACAGATCCGGAAGACTGGAGGATATCACTTGCCGCAGACATACGCCGAAGCCCTCCGGGAACTGGCAGACAAGTCAGAGCAGAACGAGAAGCTCACAGCCAGGATCGAGCAGATGAGACCGAAGGAGATCTTCGCTGATGCGGTCGCAGCAAGCCGGACATCGATACTGATCGGAGAGCTGGCCAAGCTGATAACACAGAACGGATACGAGATCGGACAAAAGAGACTCTTCTCCTGGATGAGAGAGCACGGATATCTCATGAAGTACGGTGAATCAGTCAATATGCCGACGCAGAGATATGTTCAACAGGGCCTGTTCGAGATTAAAGAGTCCAGCGTACAGAATGCGGACGGCTCAGTCCGGATCACAAAGACAACAAAGGTCACAGGCAAAGGCCAACAATATTTCATCAACAAGTTCCTGAGCGTCCCGTTTCCGGAATAAAGGAGGTACATCATGAATAAAAATGACTATATAGCAGAATATGTGCGGGAAAATTACCCGACAATACTCGGCCTGGATTTTGCATTTTGGAAGTTTAAGCGACTTATGGCTCAGGCAGCAAGAGACATTACAAACGTATTCAGGCAGATACCGCCGGAAGAGATCAGAAAAGCAATGCAAGAAAGCGAGGAAGAAGAATGAACGAACTCACAAATGTGAAAACATACGATGATCTGATAATACAGCTCAACACAGAACTGAACCAGGCAGCGATCAGCTTCGTGAGAGCGGGATATCTCCTGAAGATAGCAAGAGACACAGACATTCTCAAAGGATCCTCATACTCAAACGTGAACGAGTTCGCTTCCGCGGAGTTCGGACTCGACAAGACACAGGTCAGCCGCTTCATGAGAATCAATGACAGATTCTCAATCAACGGATACTCGGAGGAGCTTGAGGAGAAGTACAGGAACTATGGCTCCGCAAAGCTCTCCCTGATGCTCACTCTCCCGGATGAGATCAACGAGGAACTCTCTCCGGAATATTCAAAGAGCGACATTCAGGCAATCAAGGAAGAGTACGAAGATGAGCAGAAGATCTCCGATCTCGAAGTCATGATGGAAGACAAACCCGACGATGAGCCCGATGAGTTCATAACGCTGGTAGTCAAACACCTCAACGACGAACATCCCGAAGCAATCAACACGATACACTGGGGAATCGGACAGGGCATCACAGTCGACCTCGAAGATATCAAGGACGCATACATGCCGGATGGAGACAGAGCATACAGCATCAGGATCCCCGGACAGGGAAGATACATGATCACCTGCAAGGATGCAGAGATCTCCATCGTCAACATGAGATCTCCGGAAGAAAAGTCACCGCTCTCCTGGGATGAGTTCATGACAGCGACACTCGAGGATGAGAAAACAAGAGACTTCAACGCTAAGGAGCCGGAGAAGGCAGAGAAGCCGAAAGAGAAGCCGAAAAAGGTCGAGAAGAGCAAACCGGCCAAGAAGGCAGAACCGAAAGAAGAGCCCAAGACGGCAAACGAATCAGAAGAAGACACAGAGCAGCAGGCGAAAATCGAAGAAACGAAGGAAACGGCAAGCGAAGAGATACGCAAGCTTGAAAGAATAGCAAACGGCCTCAGATCGCTGGCAGATCAATTCAGCGAAGGATCTTTCTATGTGGGGAGAAACCTGTATGATAATCCGATCGAAGAACTTGAAGGAATGATAGATGAGATCAATTCTCTGCCTGGTGAACTGATACCGATCATCGAAGAAGCGATACGGCGCAAACCACCAAAGGAAGAAGACTGAAATGCAATACATAATCATGTGCGGAGGACCGCGCAGCTGGAAACCGCTGCAGAAGGTTGCTGGTCAAACGCTTGTCGGCCGGACGATAGATCTCCTGAGACGAAACAATATAACTGATATTGCTATCAGCACAAATGACAACAACTACGAACCGATAAGCACCGAATTCGGCGTGCCGATTCTAAATCATGACAATCCTATGACATGGGATGGTTTTGTGTGGCTCCGGGCATTTTATCCGGCGACTGAGCCGACATGCTACGTGAATGGCGATGTATTCTTTTCGCCGGAGGCGATCAGGACGATCGTCGAGACGAAAACGGATGATATTGAATTCTTCGCATCGGCTCCGTCTTTTGACAAGCAATACATCAAACGATGGGCAGAACCGTTCGCGTTCAAAGTCCAAGACATAGACAGATTCTTCGCTTGCGTAGCCACCGCGAAAAAACTCGGAGATCTCGGAAGATTCAAACGCATTCCGTGTTCATGGGAACTGTGGCAGGTTATCAAGAACACAGAACTCAATAAAATCAATTACAAGAACTATACCGTCATCAACGACTATACCTGCGACGTGGACGGCAGTGAAGAGGTTGCAAAGATTGAAAAGATACAAGGAGGATGAAAATGAAAAAAGATAAAACGGAAGATATGCCTCAGTTAAAGAGCGTACAGGGCATGTGCAGATTCTGCGGACAGTATATGGCGCTTGAGGTGCCCGAGAGTTTCAATGACGTTGACATAGCGGAAGAAGCAACAAAGAAATGCAAATGCACAGAGGCACAGGAATATACAAGATCGAAAGAGCGGACCGCCAACGGAGAAGCGGCCGTCAAAACGCTTTTCGCAAATACCGAAGGGCTTGATGTCATGAAGAAGAAGATGCTGGACACGGTCAAGGAGTTGTGCAAGTACGAGCTCGACAGCATAACACTCAAAAAAGGCGGGTACACGTGCAAAATGAAACCGTCAAAGGACGGAGTCAAGATATCTCTCGAGCAGAAGACTGTCAACGCACTTGAGTCGTAAGGAGGCACTTCATGAGAGAAAAACTGATGCAACAAGTTGACGAGATTATCTCGGATGAGCTCGATGCGGCAAAAAAGAAATTTTCGGTCAACAACAGCCGACACGAGAGTTATGCCGTCCTTCTCGAAGAGTTCGAGGAAATGAGTGACGAGAGCACACTGCTGTCATACGAACTTGACAACGTATGGGATGCAACAAAAAAGAATTCGGATTCAGGTGTCATCCGCAAATATCTGAATCGGGCGCAGGGTATATCGAGAAAGCTGGTAGCCGAGGCTGTACAGACTGCGGCCATGATCGACAAGTTCATCGAATATGAGAACAGCAAGGACATACCGAAAGTTGCACCGGTGCAACCGCAACCATACGCTATCACCAACAGAGTATGGACCGAAGAACAAAAAAAGGACATCGCGCTCATCAAGGAGGCTCACAAGGCAAAGCGCCTGACGAAGAAAATGAACTCCGATACTATGGGGAAAACCCGGAAGGAAACAAAATCAAAGGTCAAGTCAAACAAACGCACCGATATTGACGACACGCTTATCGTTTACATGAGAGACGTACAGAAGCGAACAATCAAACAAATCGCGAAAGAGATCAAATGCTGTCCGCAGACAGTTCTTAACCGATACAACAGGGCAAAGCAAGATGCCGAGAAGGGAGGCAAAGCATGAAAGAAATGAGATGTCCAAGCTGCGGGAAAGTAACACAAACAGAAACATGCGACAGTCGAGACAGACGAAGAACTCCCGGAAGGTCTCGAATGAGAAGATGTTCGGCGTGCGGCCATAAATATAAAACTGTCGAGCGCGTTGATCCGAGATCGTTCAATACATTCAAGGAGTACATCGACTCGGATCCGGATCGAAAGAGAATGAACATTGAACGAATCAAATCAATGGCCAAAAGAATGAACATTAAACTCGCAGATTGAATACAGGGAGGGAGTATGGAGGTGTATGTTTTTTTCGCCACGATAGGCATGCTCATAGCACTTATGTTCGTGGCAATAGGGGTAGGCATTGGCAAAGCTGACGATCATTTTAATCAAAAATGCGATAAAGGTCACGCTGGATCTTTATGCGAGGGAGATACTGATATACGGATTTATCACCGTGGAGATTATCACGATCTCGATCGTACTATGGGAAACGTTCACGGGGAAATCGATCGTGGACGTGATATGGGATGCTATTACGAAGGACGAATAACGCCGGAGTGTGCCCGACTTGCTCTCGAAGGACTCCGGCGCGAAATGAAAACGATGCTGACAGGAACAGAGGAAGACGCGATCGTTTTCGCTGTCAACCTCATCAATGACAAATATTCAGAGTACGAAAGCGACACATCGGTTGCAGAGGCGTTTGAAGCCATGAATATGTCGATGGATAAACTCGGGGGATTAAGGGGATTGAAACTCAAATGAAAACATTATCGATCATTATTCCGTACTACAACAGCAAAAAATATACCGACGAGCTCCTTGACAGACTTGATCAGCAGATGACAGCTGATGTCGAGGTTATTCTTGTGGATGATGGATCACCGGAGCCATACAAGACAAATTATGAATGGTGCACGGTGATACGACAGAAGAACAAACGCTGCGCCGGGGCACGTAACACCGGATTGAAGAATGCCACAGGTGAATATATCCAATTCCTTGATTCCGATGATATGGTTCCGACGTATTTCATCAGACGACTCATGAAGGAGATTCGGGAAAATCCTTTTGATGTATGCGATTATTCCTGGAAGTCTCTCGACACAAAAGGCGTGCAACACGATAAACGTATCAAGAACAGGACAGGCAGACTCACAAATCCTTCAGTCTGCACACGATGCTTTTCAATGGCATACATCGGACAAAACCGGTTCAACGAAAAGAAGGACTCCACAGAGGATGAAGACTTTTCACGGAAACTCGGATATCTCGATCCGAGGCGACCGCATAATCACACGGCCATAAGCGATTATATGTACCTGTATCGCACATCAGTTGAAAATAGCAAGATCAAACGATTCAAACAGGGACTTATGAAAACAAAGCGGATCCTGTATTACTTTGCACACGTGACAGCTGATATGACAGATCTGCTCGATGAGATCAAGGAAGAAGACAAGACAAACGAAGTATGGCTACTGACATATCACAACGAGATCCCTGAACTCTCGAGATATTGTCAAATATCAACTCCAATGCCTATATGGTGCCACGAACTCAGGGGCGAACCATTCAGAGAAGCAAAGATCATCTCGCAGCCTATCCGGACACAGGTTGTGATATATTGCGAATTCTGCGCAATGGTAGGCGGCATCACAACGTTTATATACAATTTCTGCTGGCACCTCAAAGATTATTACGACATCACGGTTGTGTTCGAGAAGATGGATGTGCTACAGATCACGAAGCTCTCGGAGATAGTACAGACCGTAAGGTACAAAGAAGACATGAGTATTATATGCGACACACTCATACTTAACCGGCTGACTGACAAGATCAAGGGCAACATCTCTTTCAAGCACAGCATTCAAATATGCCATGCCTGCAAACAGATCAAGTATCGGATCCCGAAAGACAGAGATGTTCTTGTCAATGTATCGCAGGCCGCAAAGGAATCATGGGAAGAAGAATCTGAAGTCGGAATTGTCATACACAATATGTCACTCATACGCTCCGAACGTTGCCTCATGCTCTTATCGGCCACAAGAGTGAACACGACTGACAAAGGACAGAATGATCACAGAATGCGCAAACTCGCTGAAATGCTCGAGGCGGCAGGTATCAAATATATTTGGCTGAACTTTGCCGACGGATCCTTGAGAGATATGCCGGCGTCATTTGTGAACATGAAGCCGGTTGCAAACATCCAGCCGTATATTGAAAGAGCAGATTATCTTGTACAGCTATCAGATGTCGAAGCGTATTCAATGAGTATTCTCGAAGCACTCGAACTTGGCACTGCAGTTCTTGCTACACCGTTTCCATCACTCTTCGAAGAAGGATTCGTTGATGGTAAACACGGATATGTGATTCCTCACAATATGCGATTCGATGTGAATAAGCTCTTAAATGTTCCGACATTCGAATTTCATCAGGACAATGCAAAGATTATCAAACAATGGCGCAAACTCCTGGGTAATACCAAACCGAAACACACATACGATCCCGGCGAAACCGTAACGATAAAGTGCATCAAGAGATATCGCGATACGATCCTCAATGAACTGATCACACCTGGAAGAATACTGAAAGTCACACAGCAGCGGGCAGATACGATAGTCGAATCCGGATACGCAGTGAGAGTTTGAAAACAGGAGGGAGTATATGACAAGAAATCAAAACAAGGCCGACACATTTCTCAAGAAGATCCGGACAGGGGAACGGATCCTCAAAACCAAAAGAAACGAACTCGACGCACTCGAATACAAAGCATCAGGCCAAGGAGCGATACGATATGATAAGGATCACGTGCAAACCACGCCGCAGAATTATCTTGAAATGGCGATGGAAGATATTATTGAACTGCAGAAGCAGATTGAAAAGATTGAAGCTGAGACCGAAGAGGTTAAGGCTGAGGCGTACTCGACAGTACGTAAGCTTAAAAAGCCTGAACATAGAACCGTGATTGAATGGTTTTATCTCAACGGCCTGTCGATGGTGCAGACGGCGGAGCGCATGAATATGTCCGAACGCACAGCATACTACCTGAAGGATGATGCCCTTGAAGCCTTCGGAGTAGCTATGAGAAAAAAATAAAATTTGCAGACCTCATCAGTTGAATGCAGGAAATATAACATGTTATGTTAAACTCGGCAGAATTGAGAAAAAGAAAAAGCGCTCACTTTTTTGTGGGCGCTAATTTGTTGCACCGGTGCAACCATGACTCAAAAAGAAAAAGACTTCGCCGGATGGTGCGCAATACACGATCCGCACAGGTTTTACAAATGGAATAAGTGGTTGAAGGTCAGAAGCGAAGTCCTGAAGATGGACAAGAATGAATGCCAGCGCTGCAGGAATACTTACCACAGATACCGGAAAGCAACGACAGTGCATCATGTAAATCATTTGAAAGATCGACCTGAGCTCGCGCTTGAAGTATGGTACCGTGATCCGGCTACACATCAGGACAAGCGCAACCTGCTCAGTCTTTGTCATGACTGTCATGAAGAGGTACACGGCTACCGCAAGCGCGACGCCGACAGCGAGCCGCTCACTCCGGAACGATGGGACTGACACCCCCGGTCACGAAAACGAAACTTTTTTCACCCACCAGGGGAACGATGGGGGGCCTAGACAATCCGGAAAAAGTCTTTTCGCGCGCGCGCGTATGCGCATGCGAGTTTTGGATTTTAAGGTGATAATATGTCGAATGTTATCAAACCCTTACGAAAAACGAAAAAAGATGCGAAAAGCCTTCAAAAAACAGCGAACGATCTGATTAGGCTCGCGAAGGAAGGAGGCTTGGAGCAGAACTTCTTCTTCTCGACGACCTTCGACCGGTACATGCTCCAGCTGTCGATCCTCGACAGGCTCGGGCAGAAGATCAACGAGGCTGATGACCTCATCATAAACAAAGAATACATCAAGGGGAAAGAATCTCCAGTCACACACCCGGCGATAAGCGAGTATAACAAGACGAGTACGGCGGCCAACCAAACGGCGCAGACACTCCTGAAGATTATACTCACTTTTTCGGATGGATCAGTGATGGACAATGCTAATGAAGAAGACGAAGAAATCGACCTGTGATCTGAGTCGGCATATAACGCCATTTATCCGGCTGGTTGAAACCGGAGAGATCAGGACGAGTAAAGAGATCAAGGCAATGATAGCTCACGTCAAGAGATGCTTCGAGAACGAAGGCATCTTTGTTGATGATGTGCTCGCCGACAAGTATCTCGGCATGGCAAAGTACTTCCCGTATGATCAAATATTTCCTTGGCAGCAATTTGTGATAACACTTCATGATTGCTGTTTTTACAAAGACACAAATCTTCCACGCTGGCCGGATCTGTTCTGCATGATCAGCCGTGGAGCCGGCAAGGATGGAACGATAGCACTCGAATCGGTTGCGCTCGCTTCGCCATATAACGGGATAGCGGGCTATGATGTTGACATCTGCGCAAACAATGAAGAACAGGCACTCCGCCCGGTACTCGACATTGTGGCTGCGTTCGACGGAACGAGTGCGGCGGATCAAAAGAAGCTCAAGAAATATTACAAGTGGCTTACTGAATCGGTCAAGTGCATCTCAACCGGTGCCATGATCAGAGGACGCACCAACAATCCGAAGGGCAAGGATGGAATGCGCTCCGGGATGGTGGTGTTCAATGAGATCCATCAATACGACAATTACAACAACATAAACGTGTTCACAACCGGTCTCGGAAAGCACCCGCATCCGCGTCGGTCTTATTTCACGACAAACGGAGATGTCAGAGAAGGACCACTTGACGATCTGATCGACACGTCAGAAGGAATCCTATTCGGCGGAGATCCCGACAACGGACTTTTGCCGTTTATATGCCGACTCGACAGCAAAGAAGAAGTACATGATCCGGCAAACTGGGAAAAGGCAAACCCTTCACTGCCGTACCTGCAGCACCTGCAACAGGAGACTGAACGGGAATACAGAGACTGGGTAAAGAATCCAGCCCGCCTCCCGGCATTCATGACAAAGAGAATGAACCTGCCGGAAAATACAGCGGAGATACAAGTCACAGATTATGAAAACATCAAAGTGACAAACCGTGAACTTCCGGATCTGTCGGGATGGACCTGCGTCGCCGGAATAGACTATTCAAAACTCACAGACTGGGCAAGCGTCTGCTTACACTTCAAACAGGGCGATAGGCGTTTTGATATATCACACTCATGGATATGCACAGCAAGCAAAGATATTCCGCGTCTGAAATGTCCTTGGCAAGAGTGGGCGGCGAACGGACGAATCACCATCGTCGACGATGTAGAGATACATCCGGAGATCATCACGGGATACATAGACGCGATGAAGATGTCATACAGCATCAGGGCAGTGGCAGTCGATGATTTCAGATACGCTCTCCTGGCAAGACATCTGACCTCTCTTGGATTCGACAAGGAACACAAGAACCTCAAACTCGTGAGACCTTCAGACATCATGAGAGTCGCGCCGGTGGTTGACAGCTGCTTCGTGAATCAGTTTTTCACATGGGGCGATGCTCCGGAGCTGCGCTGGGCAACAAACAATACAAAACTAATCAGATACGGCCGCAAGATTGGGCAGCAGTCCGATCAGGATCTTGGAAACTACGTATATGGCAAGATCGAAGCGAAAAGCCGGAAGACTGATCCGTTTATGGCACTTGTGGCAGCCATGACGATAGAAGATCAGATCATAGAACGCAGAACAAAACCTCGCAAGAAATTACCTGTGGCCACGTATTAAGGAGACATCATGGCTTTCAATATCTTCAAATGGATCCTGAGAAAAACCGATGACGAACCCGACGGCGGGCGAGAAGTATCAGTCGGCGATTTTCTTGATGCCGAAATGGACTCGGCTGTTATGGGACTCGAAATCTATCTACAGCGAATGGCCTTTTGGACTTGTGTTCGCAAGATCGGATCAGCTGTCGCAGCTGTAGAATGGGAAACTTTCAGAAGAGGAAAACGCGTCAAGGCAAAGGAATACTGGGCTTGGAATTATGCTCCGAATCCAAATCAGACGAAAGAACAGTTCTTTCAAAAGCTGGTTGGCCAACTTTTCTCAGAGCAGGAAGCGCTTATCGTGGAATGGCGCGGCAACCGCTATGTAGCAGATTCTTTCGGAGTAGAAAAGCACCTGTCAGGAGACATTTATCATGACATAACATCGGACGGCGAGAGTATACCAGGAGTATATGCGGCAAAAGATGTGCTTCACTTCACGATCGAAGGCGAGCGCATCAAGAGGATACTCATATCGATTGCATCTGCAGAAGGAAGACTTCTGAAAGCGGCATCATCCTCGTATATTCGCTCGCATGGTATGCGCGGAATCCTCAATATCGACGATACTGCAGAAACAGAACCTGATTTCGAGGAACAGTACGAGGATCTTGTTCAGAACAAGTTCAAAAAGTACTTTACAGCTGACAATGCCGTGCTCCCGATGTTCAAAGGTTACACCTTCACGGAACGCGACAACAACCAGGCAGCGGGCAAATCTGAAATTCAGGGAACCCGCGATATCCGCAATATGATGAACGATATCGTTGAGCTGACAGCGCAAGCTCTCGGCATTCCCGCGTCCATTGCAACCGGAAAGTCAGTTTCTGATGCGGATTTCAAGGCATTCATGACTTCACCGGTAATGCCTATTGTGAAATCGATCACTCAGGAGATCAACCGGAAGCTCTTCGGATCGCAGCTCGTGTACGCCGGAACATATATTTCGGCAAATTACGCAGATGTCAGATACACGGATCTGTTTGATGTAGCAAATCCGATCGACAAACTCATAGGATCAGGCGCATTCTGCATAAATGACATCAGATTGAGACTCGGACTCGACATCATTAACGAGCCGTGGGCATGGCAACACTGGATGACAAAGAACTACAGCACTGTTGACGATCTACTCGACGGTGTTGAAGATAATGATCCGGATCCACCGGATAAAGAAAAGGAGGAACAAGATGAAAAAGACGACGAAAACGGCGACGGCTAAAGCTCCGGTACCATATTTCAGTCTTTCACGGAATGAAGAGGAGAAATCGGCCGAGATATTCATTTTCGGCGACATTGCCTCCGAACGTGGCGGGCTCGGAGGACTTCTCCAGTCAAAATCTGATCAGTCAAGCTACGACTTGGCCAACCAGGTGGCGAACATCCCGGAGGATTACGTGATCACCGTGCATATCAACTCAAACGGCGGAGAGGTCAAGGAAGGTCTCGCGATCTACAACACCTTAAAGAACCGCAACGTGACAACAATATGCGAAGGTTTCGCGGCATCGGCAGCATCAGTGATCTTTTGCGCCGGCAAGACGCGCATCATGCAGCCTGCATCACTGTTGTTCATTCATCAGGCATCGATGATTGCTCAGGGTAATGCTGATGACTTCAGGAAGGCATCAGAAGATCTCGATATCATCACATCTGCTGCTATGGCGGCATATCTTGAGTGCGGAATCGTCATTGACGAAGATATGCTCAAGAAGATGATGCAGGAGGAAACATGGATCACGCCAACTGATGCGGTTACTTTCGGCTTCGCAACGGAAATCGCAGAAGTCGAAGAAACGACTGAACCCACAAACAGCGCAATGGATTCCATCATGAAGGCCGTTACCGCCCAAAAGAAGCATGGAATGGTATTCGAGATCGGATTCGAGGATGGAGTGAAGGAAACAATCACTCAGCTGTTTGAATCGGTCAACTCATACGCAAATATCCTAGATGTATTCAACAAGGCAGCGACCGCACTCAATGAGGATCCTGCTCTGATGGGATATATCAAGGAATTTGTAACATCACTTATAGCCACCAATCCTGCGCCGGTTCCGGCGAAGGTGGATAATAAAGGTTTTTTCAATCTTAAATGAGCCGGAAGGCAAAGGAGGACAAAAAATGAAGAACAAAGACACTGTTAATCAGGCACAGCTCGAGATCGCACAGCGCATTTCAAACGCAGCGAAGGAGGGCAACACGGAAGCGTTCGAATCCGGAATCCAGGAGATGTTTCAGAACATCCATGATTCGATAATCGAACAGGCAGCATCAATGCAGGGATCAGCTGATGTTGCAATCCTCGCATCAAGAGGAATCAGACAGCTCACATCTGAGGAACTGTCATTCTACAACACGCTTATTGACGCAATTAAGGCAGCGGGCACAAACAATGCCATGATGAGCCTCTCAAATGTCGATAAGACGTTCCCTCTCACAATCATCAGCGAAGTGATGGAAGACATGAAGCAGGAACATCCTCTTCTTGCTGCAATCGACACTGTTAATGTTAGTGGCCTGACAAAGTTTCTCGTAAACACAGACGCAGGCGACAACGCAGCATGGGGCGCACTTGAGTCACAGATCACGGAAGAAATCGCAAGCGGATTCAAGGAGATCGACCTCGGCCAGTTCAAACTCTCAGCATTCATGCCTATCAGCATTGATATGCTTGAACTCGGTCCGAAGTGGCTTGACAGCTACATCAGAACTTGCCTGTCAGAGGCTCTTGCAGTAGGTTACGAAAACGCAATCATCACAGGTACCGGCAAAGACATGCCTATAGGCATGGATCGCTCCGTTGCTGATGATGTTGTTGTAACAGGCGGCGTTTATCCGAAGAAGGACGCTATCGCAGTGACAGATTTCGGACGCGCATCATACGGAAACCTTGTTTCCAAGCTGGCAAAGAACCAGTACGGCAAGCCTCGTGCAATCAAGGGTCTTATCCTCGTAGTTAATCCCACAGATTACTACAAGACGGTAATGCCTGCAACAACCATGATGACACCCGAAGGCCGTTACGTGAACGATGTTCTTCCTGTACCTACGCAGATTATTCAGTCTGTGGCAGTAGCACAGGGCGAGGCAATTCTCGGTCTTGGCAAGAAGTATTTCCTCGGTGTTGGCGGAAAGCGCGGCATTCAGTTCTCAGATGACTACAAGTTCCTTGAGGACAAGAGATACTACAAGATCGTAGCATACTCGAACGGCAGACCGAAGGATGATAACGCATTCCTTCGCCTTGACATCTCCGATCTCGAGCCTCTTTATCTTGAGGTCAGAGAGGTAGCTTCAATCTAAGGAGGTAGTACATGAGCGTCATTATCGTTTCTGAGGACTTATTGAATGAAGTGAAGAATTTCCTCGATATAACGTGGGACGATGAAGCTGCAGACAAAAAGCTAACAGGGCAGATAAGGCGCGGAATAGCCTATATCACATCGAAGACGGGCGTTAATGAGTCCGCCTTCGATGGTGAAGGCGTGGACTACCGGGCACAGGAACTCTTATTCAATTACGTGCTGTATGATCGTGCCGGAGCCGTGGATCAGTTCAAAAAGAATTATCTGTCGGATATAGTCGGTCTGCACACGAGATGGGAGGTTGAAAATGCGCCCAAGTCAGAAGGTTGAAACATTCCCGGACGGCATCACGGATATATACGAGGAAGATGAAGGCAGAAAACTCGGATCATACAAAGGCTCTTTTCGGTTTGAAAAGAAGTCGGTCGGAGTCACACGCTTTTATCAGTCGCAGGTCTCAGTATCATCAAACCGTATCGATCGCATGATCAAGGTACCACACAACAATATTGTTGACAGAATGGACATTGCGGTAATGAAAACGGAAGACAATCGGCAGTACAGGATCATACGCATCCAGGAAAAACCTGAAAACGGCGTAGATCTGTGGGAACTTGAAGCCGTTCAGGTAGCATTAAAATCAGGAGGTGGAACGTCAATATGAAAATCAAAGTATTGAAGACTTTCGTATCCGGCAGGGTATCCGGTACAAAAGGCGAAATCATAAACGTTCCGGAAGCAAAGGCAAACAAGCTTGCGGCGATAGGCTTCGCGGAGAAGATAATTACTCCAAAAGCATCCGTTGCACCGGTGCAACCGGAACCGGAACCGGAAGAAATACCCGAAGCAACGCCAAAGAAGAAGACGGCAGCAAAGCCGAGAAAGACAAAGAAGTGAAGACATGACAAGGAAGGATGAACAGATCAAAGCTATATGCGAAGAGATCAAAGAAAACTACGGCATAGACTTTCGGTATGATCACTTCCGGACAAAAGAGGCGGTTCCACCGCCTTTTTTAATTTACCGCAGAATGCCTGCACAGTCCTTTTCGGCGGACGACAAGACTTATTTTAAGGACGGCGAGGTAGATCTTGAAATCTACGCTTCGACACCCGAAGAGATGTACGACCTTATGGAGATAGTCGAGCGTCTTCTTTACGAAAACGAAATCTATTACAACTTAACGGCCGACACGATCTACATCGATTCTGAACAGTTTTATGAATCGCTGTATGAGATGTAAGGCCACGCAACCAAAGGAGAAAAGATCATGGATAAAGTAAAATTCGGTATCAAGAATGTACACATCTTCCCGATCAAGTCGGAAAGCGCCGAAGGAGTACCGACATTTGACACGGGATTTGCTGTTCCCGGAGCTGTCAGTCTGTCTCTCGACAAGGACGGCGACACAAAGCCGTTTTATGCTGACAACATCAAGTACTACGTTACTGTTTCTAACAACGGTTACGAAGGAGATCTTGAGATAGCGGTCATTCCCGACGAATTTCGTATCAAGATCCTCAAGTATACGAAGAACAATGACGGAGTACTCATTGAGGATTCCACAAAGGAGCCGACACCCTTCGCTATGACATACGAAGAGGAAGGCGATCAGACGGGAACAAAGTTCTGTCTGTACAAAGGTACAGCGACAAGACCTTCACTTTCTCATTCAACCACGCAGGAGAGTAAGGAGCCTACCACGCAGAAGCTTAATATGTCATTCTCTCCACTTAAGGACGGCAAAGTTCTTGCAATGACAACGGAAGACACGAAGCAGACTGTCATCAACGACTGGCACAATGCTCCGTACTGGGATGAAGACATACCTTCTGCATAAGGAGATAGCATGAGCAACAGCACAATCACAGTTGATCAACTGGAAAAAGAGATCATGGATTCCCTGAATCTCTTCGCGGAAGCTACAGGAGAAGCCTGTGAGAAGGGAGTATCCGAAACGGCCAAAACGGCTCTTTCGGAACTCCGCAATGCTCATCCACCCGGAAGTGGTAAGTACGGATCCTGGGATAAAAAATACAACAAGGGATGGAAGGTCATGCGCACAAAGACCGACATCCGATACCACAAAGCTGCGACGATCCACAATGCAACGGATTACCAGCTGACACACCTTCTTGAAAAAGGGCACGCACTAAGAGGCGGCGGACGTTCCACAGCATTCCCGCATATCAAACCGGTAGTTGATAAATGCGAGGATGAACTTGTGAAGAACATCAAGAAGTATATATGAAAGGAAGAAGATATGGATGCGATCATCATAGTTGACGATAAAGAGGTCAAATTCCGCGCTACAGCACGCACACCGAGATTATATCGCGCTCTTACCAACCGCGATCTCATAAAAGATATCAATGTACTTAACAAGCACTTTCAACAGGTCCAGGACGACAGCGATCCGCTTGAGGCACTGTCAACTGAAGATCTGTTTATATTCGAAAACACGGCCTATGTAATGGCCCGACATGCCAATCCGGAAATGGAAGCACAGACACCGGATGATTGGCTTGATACATTTGAAATATTCTCTGTATGGACGGTATTGCCGGAGATATTGAAATTATGGCATTTCAACAACGTTCAAACATCCAAAAGTAAAAAAAAATAGCACCCAGGGATAGAGAACCCAACGGTGCAATTTTTATGCTCCGATGCGCAGAGCTCGGACTGACTATAGAGGACCTTGACGACATGACTATGGGCATGGTCTACGACATGGTCATTGAAAAAGGAAACGACCGCGAGAAATACGATATCAAAGCACCTGCAGGAAGCATGGCAAAGTTCTTCCGCGGTGAGCTTGATCTTGGAGAATAACATGGCAAACACAAAAGTACGCGGAATCACAATAGAACTTGGAGCAGATGTCTCCGGACTGCAGAACGGTCTCAAAAAGATCAATACCGAGATCGGAGATACCCAGCGACAACTCAAAGACGTTGAGCGCATGCTCAAGCTGGATCCGGGCAACACAGAACTGCTCGAGCAGAAACAGCGACTCCTTAACGACCGGATCGGCGAGACGAAGACGAAACTTGAAGCACTCAAGGAAGCTCAGAAACAGGTCTCTGAAGAAATGGCAAAGACCGGCAAGGGACAGGAACAGTACGATGCTCTTCAAAGAGAAATCGTAAACTGTGAGAAGGAACTTGAACAGCTGGAAAGGAAAGCATCAAGTGCCGTTGTAGCCCTTGAAAAAATCGGCGCAGCAGGTGCGAAGCTTGAAAGCGCCGGAAAGAAGATATCGTCGGTCGGTGATTCACTTACAAGAAACGTGTCAGTACCTCTCGCGGCAGCAGGCGCAGGAATCATCAAAGTAGCCGGCGATTTCGAAGAACAGATGGCAAAGGTCAGTTCCATAGCTCAGGCATACGGAAGCGATCTTGACGCATTGAAGGATAAAGCACAGGCATTATCCGAAACATCGCAGTTTTCCGCAACGGAAATCGCACAGGCATACGAATATATGGGGATGGCCGGCTGGAATACGAATCAGATCCTTGCCGGTACCGAAGGAATCATAAATCTTGCAACGGCATCCGGAGAAGATCTTGCGAACGTATCAGATATTGTCACAGACGGACTCACTGCATTCGGTCTCACTGCCGAAGACACCGGTAGATTCGTAAACGCACTCGCCGAAGCCGCACGTTCTTCAAATACGAACGTCGGAATGATGGGCGAATCGTTCAAATATGTCGCGCCTGTAGCCGGTGCGATGGGATATGAACTTGAAGATGTAGCAATAGCGCTCGGAACGATGGCAAATTCCGGCATCAAGTCTTCACTTGCCGGAACTACGCTCAGAAACATCCTCAACAGGATGGCCAAACCGACAAAAGAATCTGCTATGGCCATGGACAGACTCGGCCTGTCTCTCACAAATGATCAGGGTGAGATGAAAACGTTTGCCGAGATCATGGATGACATCAGAGGCGGAATGTATGAGATCAACATGCCTCTTGAAGAATACAATGCCAAACTGGATGAACTTGACAAAGCTCTTGAAGACGGCACGATCAAGCAGAAAGCATACGATGAAGAAATTGAAGAACTGAACAAACAGGCATTCGGAGCAGCGGGCGCGGAAAAAGCCCGTGCAGCATCAATGCTCGGTGGTACACGTGCAATGGCAGGTCTTATGGCCATAGCCAGTGCTACGGATGAAGAATACAAAGCTCTTACGGATTCCATCAAAAATTCATCTCAGACGATGGTTATGACAACTGATGGCGCTGTTATGCCTTTGACTCAAGCAATGGCTGAAGGCAAGGAAATCGCGAAAGAGTTTGAAGGCACTGCTGCGGCAATGGCCGGCACAATGAACGACACAACCAACGTGCAGATGAAGCAGCTGCGCAACCAAGTCGAGAATCTTGCAATCGACCTCGGAAACACGCTCCTCCCCATGCTCCGAGATGTACTGACGGTATTAAACGACTGGGTACAGGATTTCAGAAGTTTATCTCCCGAAACCCAGGAAGTAATAATCAAGATCGGTTTATTCGTTGCGGCACTCGGCCCGGTACTTTCGGTCGGCGGCAGACTATTATCCGGCATCGGATCATTCATGCAGGTACTACCGAAGATTCCCGGAGCAATAACAGCAATCGCACAGGCATGCGAAAACCTTGCACCGATGCTTTCAAGTGCCTTAAGTAGCATCGGATCATTCTTTACTGCTGATCTTGGTGCGACGATGGCAGCGGGCGGAGCTACAGCGGCAGCAACAGCCTGCGCAGCTATAGCGGCATCGATAGTTTCGTTCTTTGCCGGAGCCGAGATCGGAAAGAGTATCGGCGCATACATTTTCCCAAGCGACGCGGAATTATATCAGAGTTATTCAGGGCTCAAAGGAACGATCGATATGATGAAGGATCTGTGCGTCGCAATCAAAGATTTTTTTGTCATGCAGTGGGAGGATGGAGTCAAAAGATACAAAGCAATCCTGGAGATCTTCAAGTCGGCGTTTAATGTAGGACTAAACACAATCAAGACCGCTTGGAGCTCTGCTTGGGAGGGAATGAAAAACTCTTTCCGCAGCGTCATGGATTCGATAAAGAACTTCTTTACGAATGCGATCAACAACGGAATCATTTCGCAGTTAAACAAAGCATCCAACGGCTTAAAAAATCTGACACACGGGCACGTCGATCTCGGAACGATAGATTTTCTTGCTGGAGGCGGTACCGTATCAAACGGCGGCACGGCGATAGTCGGTGAAGCCGGTGCGGAATTGCTCACTGTACAGAATGGCCAGGCGGTTGTACAGCCACTAGGAGGCGGAAGCGCCACAACGGAACTGCAGAGCCTTCTCGAACAGTATCTGCCGTATCTCGCGCAGAAACAGCAGATATTACTTGATGGCGATATACTTGTCGGAGAAACTGCTTCCCGGATGGATGATGCACTCGGAACAGCAAGAGTGAGGAACGCATACACATGAACGCGCTTACGAATGGACTCACAATTTTTGTAGAGTCTACACAGAAAACATATCACACGATCAGGGACTGGGATCTCGCGCTCGGTAATAATAATTACATCGGAGATCCGTCGATGGAAACTAACTATATCAATGTTCCTTACCGGGACGGATATATTGACGCATCAACAGCCATGACAGGAAGACCAGTATACAAAGCCCGTCAACTCTCTTTCGAGCTCGGCGGGCTTCGTAATCGTATGAACTGGGACAGCGTCATTTCGAAATTTAGAAATGATATCCATGGAAGAATATGTCAGATCACTCTCGACAACGATCCACACTACTATTGGCGCGGAAGAGTATACGTCACGAAATTTGACAGAACGAGGGAACTTGGACAGTTCACGATCAGTATTCCACAGGCTGAACCGTATAAATATTACTACAAAGATTCAACAGAACCCTGGGAGTGGGATCCGTTCAATTTCCTGACGGATTCAATCACATACGCAGATCAGTGGACAGTTGACGGAACACTCGTAAAGACGATCGGAGCGGGACACATGCCAACTATTCCAACGTTCGAAGTCACAAACCTTGTGAATTCACTTACAGTGGCCACAGGCGGCATGACATTCAACCTTGTATCCGGAAAAAACACATTCCCGGAAATCACAGTCGGTGGCGATGAAGCCGTCGAGCTGACATTCACGGGACACGGAAAAGTTCAGATCATATATAAAGCAGGATCACTTTAATGTACAAGCTTACCATTCAGACGCTTACGGGCAACGAAAAAATATTATACTATCCCGGCAATTCCGATTACAGCATGACATCCGGAAAGCTGAAGCTCGTCGTCGGAAGCGCGGGCGAGCTCAATATCACGATCCCGATGACAAACCCTGTATATGACGATGTCGTGCGAAACTCCATCATAACAGTTTATGAAGACGGAGAGGAAATATGGCGCGGTGATATCAGGGACACAAAGAAGATGTTTGACAAATCCTTGAGCGTATATGCACTTGAGGATCTTGCGTGGCTTGGCGAAGAACCCGTCGCAATGACGGAAGTTACAAATCAGACACGCGCACAAAGATTCGCCGCAGCTATATCCGCATACAATTCGGCACAGAGCGGATCGGCAAAGCGACAGTTCGCACAGGGAACACTCACGATCGACAGCAGCACGATCATCAAGTGGAGACCTGAGTGGGAGAAATGCTCAACACTTGACTGCTTGAGAACATTCATTGCCGGCACCGATGGATATGTCCGGATCAGACGTGTAACAAATAACGGTGTAGTGACACGCTACGTCGATGTAATTCATCTTTCAGATTACGGAGTACAGGCTTCACAAACGATCACCTTCGGCAGAAACCTTCTTGATTTCGTAAAGGACATCGACACAACGAATTTCGTCAATGCTCTCTATCCTTATGGAGCAGAAACAGATGAAACACTGTACGGCGACACAATGAAGAGACTTATCGGAACGCCGATACAGAATAACGATTCGATTGCAGGCTTCGGACGACGGGCCAGGCTCATCACATTCGAAACTGATAGCTTGAATACACTCAACAGACTCGCGGAAGCGTATCTGACACGGTATTCACAGCCGAAAATGAAGATAGAGGTCAAAGCCGTTGACCTTGGCAATATCGAAGAGATCAGTAGATTCCATCTCGGAGACTCGGTCAGAATAGTGGCTCACGCCTTCGGGGTGGATCAGCGTGATTTTATCACAAAACAGGAACTCGACCTTCTTAATATCGCAAACAACAAAATAGAACTATCCGAGGCGCTGCAGTCAACAAGTCTCACGGATCAGATCGCTTCGCTTGCGGCGGATATCGAAAGTGAACCTTCTGAATCGAGCATCCTGAATGCAGCAAAAAAGAATACGATGTCGATCCTGGACGGATCAAACGGCGGAAACATATATTTCAAGTTCAACAGCGCCGGACAGATCATCGAGCAGGGCTTCACGAATAATGCTGATCTTGAGCAGGCAACGGCAATAAGCCGATGGAATATCAACGGTAAGGCTATCTTGACAAGACGGTACCCTTCAGATCCGTGGACCGTGAAGGTGGCCGAAACGATAGACGGCGGCATCGTGGCCGATTTTATCAAAACGGGTACCATGTCGGCAGACCGGATCAGAGGCGGAACCTTGGAATTGGGCGGCCTGAATAATACTTACGGTACTATGCTCGTCAAAGATGCAAGTGGAGAGGTAATCGGACAATGGGATAATGAAGGAATAAACATTTATGGCGGTACAATTATTTCAAGAAGTAATATGTCATGGGCCGAAATGGTTGACGGTGAAATAAGGGGTGGACGTGGTGATTTATACCAAAACCCCACATACATATACTTTGATGAACTGGTTAATAATACTCCCGGTTGGTTAGGAATTAGAGCCGACGGATTATTTCTGAAAGTCGGAAAAATCAGTGTCACAACTGGGAAAAATGACAGTCACGGACTTTCAGGTACGGAAGGTAGTGTCATCACAGAATACGACCTCGACTACGATTCGGGATATGTCTGCGATATAAGCTTCGATAGAAGAGATGTAGTAACTTATGCTGAAGCCTGGTTCGGAAGATATTTAATGGTCGCAGATTCTCTTGATATATGGAATAACGGCAACAACTGGAGCTACGATTCCGAAACAGCCCTGGCAGAGTATACAGTCAATAATAACAGTGTAATCAGCGGGGCTCAGTGGACGAACAGAAGAGCCTATAACAGCTATTCAAAAACTACAAGAGACGTTAGACACGGCATCGTAATATAAGGAGAATTCAAGGATGAAAAATATCAACCTAAACTTAAATGATGAAATCATTAAGATTGAATTGACACCCGAGGATTTTGGTCGTGAAGCTATAGGAGTGCGCTTATTCATAGGCGATGAACCTGCGCCGGCAAACGCCAACAGTGAACTCATGATCGAAATTCAAAGAGAAGAAACACTCAGGACGACTATGGTATCTATTTACGAGGAACAAATCGGATGCTTCCGCTTTACAATCAAAAAACCCTGGGTTGAAGAAATAGGCGAAAAACCTGCAAGATTGTCATTGCTTGATGTTTTCGAGGAAACGAAGGATTCATACCCTGCAAAGTGGATTGTTAAAGAGAAGGGAGAATAATATGAGCAATATCGATAAACTCTTACTGGCAAGAAACGAATTGGAAAACGATATAGACAAACTTCAATCTTCATTAACGCTATCAGAATCCGACATGATGATTGTCTTAGAAATGATCCTGAGCACTTCCCGGTACAAGTCGATAGTGCGTAATATCTACAACAACATAAAACCGGCGAAGCAGGAGCAGGACGGAGAGAGCGAACAGAAAGAGGAGGAATGCAGTAATGAGTAAGCCGGATATAACACCATATCTTGAAGCAATAGAAAGCGCCGTACTCGGCGAAGAGGTGCGCGGATCGATTCATGATGCCATCAAGGCCGTGAATGATTATGCGGATGAATTTTATACGGATGCTCAGGAACAGGCAGCTGCAGCGGCGCAGAGTGCAAGCAACGCCTCCGGATCCGCGACAACGGCATCAAATAAAGCTACAGCAGCAGCGGGCTCGGCTACAGCAGCAGCGGCATCGGCGGCAGCAGCAGAAGCGGCCGTCAACAATGCACCGGCTCGATTCCTGGAAAATATCGGATTCGTCAGAAATAATTACATCAAAGCCCCATACGATATTACAGAAGTCACAGACAAAGGTGTAACATTCACCGCGCGGCCAAATGGAATTATCAGAATTTCAGGCACAAGTTCGGGTGGTGCTGCAAAAGTCACTCTGAAATCATCTGTCCCGGTAAGAAGAAACTATTATTTTTATTTGGGACTCTTGGAGATTGAAAGAAGTGACGCCATTAGCATTACCGACCTCGAAATATCAATGTCGGCCGGCGCGAGCACCCATGTTGCTGAACTTGATCAGTCGGGGATCAAATGCTCCGGCAATGCTGATGAATATACGCTCAAACTGACAGCACAGGTTAATACGGGCAGCGGTTATATTGACGTATATCCGATGGCACTCGATTACTACAATGTCACTGACATCATCGAACAAATTTATACGTCTCTTGGCCAAAAGCAGCCGTTGTTGACATTCGACAATGCACCGACTGCTGGAAGTAGTAATCCTGTAAAAAGCGGCGGAATCAAAACGGCTCTTGATGCAAAACAGGGCACATTGACGTTTGATGAAACACCCACGGCCAACAGTAACAATCCTGTTAAATCTAAAGGCATAAAAGCGGCGCTGGACGAAAAACAGAACGCTCTCGGCCTTTACATTGAAGATGGATATATCTGTCAGAGCATAAGCAGTTAAAGGAGGATCAAAACAATGGCAGCATCAGAAAGACTTATCACAGACGTTACCGCTCAGGCGATCGAGGCGGCGATCACGCAGGTGGCACTCGCTCTCGGCGGTGAAAGCGGAGCAATACCTGCATACGTCGCAAACCAGCTCCCGGTAAGAAAGAAGGATATCACAGATGATTTCTTTAATGGCAATCTCCGTTCTGAGATAGCAGCCGGAAACTTCGCACACGTTAGACCTGGAGATTTCATCAAAAGTGGCAATACAGAGTTTTGGGTGGTGGCCTGCGACGGAAGACTCGGAAAAGGCGATCAGACAAACGCAAGTAATTATCCCATATATAACACGCATCATCTGCAGGTAATGATAAAGTATCTCGGATCAACAAGTCTTTGGCTTGGCAAAGGTGATGCAGCCGGAACATGGCAAGTGTCTGCGAATGATAAAGGCCGCTGTCCCTGGAACGCAGCAACCGACGCAGATCCGACAAGTACAACAGCTGTGGGATCAAATAACACGAACATCACGCGGCAGTATGGAGGAAATAACGTATCCGGATATATGGGATCGTTCATCCGTGAGAGGATCGATGCAGTTATCCTTCCTTATATTCAGGGTATTTTCGGAAGCGCAAACGTCCTGAAATACAGGGAGATTCACGGAAACGCCGTTGTAACCGATAAACCTTCAGGTGGACAGGGAAACTGGAACGGCTGTACATCCGGGTGGACATGGTATGACAGATATCTCGACCTTCCGAGCGAGGTTGAACTCTATGGATCAAGAATCTTCGGATCGGGTATGGATCAGGGAACACAGTGCGAACAGCTTCCGATATTCAAGCATGCGTCAATCCAGGACATCTTCGGAAGACTTGATATTTGGACAAAGGCAGTCGCCAACTCGTCCAACGCGGGCGATCGGACCAGCTACGGCTATGCGAACGGCCACAACGCGGGTCATGCGAGTTGGGCGTGCCCGCTTGCTTGCATAAAGTAAAACTCCGCACCCTATATGGGTGCGGGATAGGATAATCATGAGCAATTTACATGCCAGTGAAGTGAAACCGACAAGAGATGATTATTTCGATAAGTTCATCGACCTTCGGACAAAAGTATATACATATATTGATCAGGATTTCGGACCTTCAAGAAAAGTAAATCCGGACGGCACACAGAATACGTCGTATTGGATGATAGAGAAGGTCCGGAATCGGATCGACGATTCGATGGCGGACATGCTCACTTGCATCGTTCAGGCTCGCTCGATATGGATAACGAATCTATATGATTATAACGAGCGCAGACGATACATCAACAAAGCGATCGGAGACTGCCAGGTTGCCATTCAGGAAATACAGTTCGCGATCAGAACTCTCGGAGTCAAACCCGGGAAATATCTGAACCTCGTTGATGATTTTGAAACGCAGGTCTCATCATTGCGAAGCTGGCGGACATCTGACAACGCGATCAAAAACAAGATGATGAAAGAAAAACAAGGGTTATCTCTGTAAGTCGCCAACTCGTCCAACGCGGGCAATCGGAACAGCAACGGCAATGCGAACAACAACAACGCGGGTAATGCGAATTGGGCGTGCCCGATTACTTACGGGATAGAACCTGAAACCACGAGTGAAAGGTCTGTTTTGTCTCATAAGCAAGGAGAGATAATCCTTCCGAGAGGTAAATTATTCAACCGGACACTTCCCGTTACGACAGTCGAAGTTATAAGCCGCTGAAAAATGAGTTTATTAGACACGTGTTTCTCGGCCGACAATCTTCATGAATCGTTCATGGATATTCGAGGCAATATTCACTTCAAGTACAATGTACAAAATTACAGGATCAATGAATTACAAGAAATAAGGAAATTTCAAAAGGCATACGAGGACGGTGCGTTCGCATTTTCACAAAGCCGGCCGTTCCGCATGCGTGAACGAGGTCATGAAAGACTGATCCATCCAATAGTATTCAGAGACAGAGTGGTTATTCATGCGTTTTGCAAATACGTACTGATCCCGAAACTGCTGCCATATTTTATATATGATAACTGCGCGAGCCTTAAAGGAAAAGGCATTGACAAAGCACAGGACAGATTCAGGGTGCATCTGAAGAAGTATTATTTCGAACATAAGACGAATGAAGGATATATCCTGCAGATAGACTGTCGGAAATACTTTGACAACCTTCGACATGACGAAATAATCAGATCGATGTCGGAAAGACTGACAGCGGAAGAGATTGATTTTCTGAAACTGATCCT
>JAILNQ010000066.1 GCA_024691425.1 Lachnospiraceae bacterium | reverse complement strand
AGGATAGACAGATATGACCGGTTATATGATGTTGCGCATAAATATGCACATGAAAACGTGATATAAGGTAGGTGTACTGATAAAGGGCAGTGATGCTGAACATGGAAAGGGGTAAGACATATGTGGACACCTACTTTTATTTTATCTGACGCAACCGGAAGGGAACTGATCCGCAGGAAGAATCCTGGCCTGATAAAGAGTTATTATGATTTTGAGCTTGATAAAGATTCGGTTGAGTTTCCTTTGGAGCTGAACAATGACGTGACTCGGAGTTCGATGAAGATCACAGAAGAGACTTCCGCAGAAGAGTGGAGAGAATATCGTGACAGCGTTCTGATGTGCTGCTAGCATTTCGGGGATGATTTTAAAGTCCCTTTTCGGAAATGCTGGTCTGATAAAAACATAGAACTAATGCCGCCCTTTAAGGAGACATTTTATGAATGAAACTGTATTTTAACTTCTTTCAACTTTCACGCCTCCTTTACCTCATGGCTGTGTTGTGGGCAATTTTTGTTTGTCCGTAAAGAGGATTCTCAATATGACGGTGGGTACCAGCTGAATATTCTGGAGATGAAATGTACCTATAACAGGATGCGCAGCATTGACCGCCGTTATCCATTGTACTATATTGCTAAAGGAAGTATTTTTGAAGGAGACAGCTAGTGATGAGAGATTTAAATGAAATATATAAAAGCGTTCTTGAAGCAGACAGAGCCGCGGTTGTTATCTGTGATCTTGACCATACGATCATCTATATGAATCCTGCGGCGATAAGCCGATACGAGAAATGGGGCGGCAAAGCTCTGATGGGAAAGAGCCTTCTTGACTGCCATAATGAGAAATCCCGCGAATTGATCGTGAAGGTGCTGGATTGGTTCAGAGCATCTGAGGATAACAATATCGTATACACATCATACAACGAGAAGGAAAACAAAGATGTGTATATGGTCGCCCTGCGAAATGAAGCCGGAGAACTGATCGCGTACTATGAGAAACATGAGTATCGGAACCAGGAAACAATGAAAATGTATGATATGGATTAAGCAGGGAGCAAGAAGATGAATCTGGCAACGGCAGCTGAAATTATTGACAAATTTTTATGGGGATGGCCACAGATCATCCTGCTGATCGATAGATGGCATGAGCGGTAATGGTTCCGAACTTACCTCGCTGGCATTTTCTACTATCCCTGTCGTCGGCAATCCTATTCTTGTGATCGGTCTTATTTCTTTCACGTTTTCCACCATGCTGGGATGGTACTATTATGGTGAGCGCTGTGCTGTATACCTGTTTGGAGAGAAGAGTATTCTGACATATAAGATCATCTGGATATGCGGGATTCTTATCGGTTCGCTGGCTGAACTGAAAATGATATGGAACATTGCGGATATTCTGAACGGTCTTATGACGATCCCTAACATAGTGGCGGTTCTGCTTCTTTCCGGAACAATTGCTAAGGAAACCAAAAAGTATGCAGGCAAACATATCGATGATAAAGATGAATCAGAGATTCCGATAATTAAAAACTCAAAGAAAGGAATTCTTATGTAATATGAACTACAGATTATTAGGGAAGACAGGGCTCAAGGTGAGCGAGATCGGATTCGGCGGGGAATGGCTCGAAAGACATGATGAGACGGAGTCTATTGAGCTTCTTAAGTATGCCCATGATAAAGGGATTAACATCGTTGACTGCTGGATGCCTGATCCGAAATCGAGGGACATCATAGGCAAGGCAATGGAAGGCCGCCGTGATTCATGGTATGTTCAGGGCCACATCGGATCGACTTATCAGAACGGACAGTATGTCAGAACAAGGGATATGAAGCATGTGCGTCCCGCGTTCGAGGATCTTCTGGCGAGATTTCACAGTGATTACATTGATCTCGGAATGATCCACTATATCGATTCCGTGGAAGACTGGAATAACACCATGAACGGTGAGTTCATAGAGTATGTGCATGAGCTTCATGATAAGGGAGCGATAAAACATATCGGTCTTTCTACGCATAATCCCGTGATCGGTAAGCTGGCAGTGGAGACCGGATTCATTGAGATGATCCTGTTCAGCATCAATCCTGCGTTTGACATGAGACCTGCCACAGAGGATCTTGAGTCCATGTTCGATGGATATGATAAGGATCAGTTATCGGGAATAGATCCTGAAAGAGCGCGTTTCTATCAGATGTGCGAAGAAAGTGATGTAGGCCTTACTGTAATGAAGGGATATTTCGGCGGAGCACTGCTTGATAAGGAGCGCTCGCCTTTCGGTGTCGCTTTCACTCCGGTACAGCTTATTCATTATGCGCTTACGCGGCCAGGTGTATCGTCCATCCTGTGCGGATATGATACAAAAGAGCAGGTCGATGCTGCGGTTCATTATGAAGATGCAGCTGACGATGAAAAGGATTATGCGTCAGTGATCGCAAATGCACCGCTGCATTCATACAGCGGACAGTGCACTTACTGCGGTCATTGCAAACCGTGTCCTGCAGATATAGATATAGCTATGGTAAATAAGTTTTATGACCTGGCAACTGCGCAGGAAAGCGTACCTGAAAGCATACAGCAGCATTACAGAGCATTGGAGCATACCGCATCCGAGTGTATAGGTTGCAGAGGATGTGAGAGCAGATGCCCGTTCGGAGTGGAAGTTGCGGAAAGAATGAAACAGACGGCTGAACTGTTCGGATCATGATCAAGAGCTGCTCGGCAGAACAGGAAAAAATTTTTCTTGACATAATATATTTGACCAAATATAATATGAAAAAAGGTAATGTTAACCATCAGTTCAGACAGGAGGTAATATCATGGGATTTTATGATCAGAGCGTAACGGCGGCCACAGGCGAAGAGATATCGATGAAAGAATATGAAGGGAAGGTAGTGCTCATAGTCAATACTGCTACCGGATGCGGTTTCACGCCTCATTACAAGGATCTCGAAGCCATGTATGAGAAGTTTCACGACAGGGGATTCGAGATAGTCGATGTTCCGTGCAACCAGTTCGCGGGGCAGACTCCCGGAACGGATGAGGAGATCCATGAGTTCTGCCAGCTCAAATACAACACTCAGTTCCCGCAGATGAAAAAGTCAGATGTGAACGGCGAGACGGCGATCCCGCTGTTCAAGTACCTGAAGGAGCAGAAGGGATTCGAAGGTTTCGGAAAAGGCCCGACAGCCCTTGCCATGAGCGCGATGCTCAAGAAGCTGGATAAGGACTATAAGAACAACCCTGAGATCAAGTGGAACTTCACCAAATTCGTGGTGGACAGAAGCGGCAATGTTGCTGCCAGGTTCGAGCCCACTGCCAAGATGGAGAAAGTGGCAGAATTTGTAGAGGGACTTCTGTAGAGGATATAATATGGCACAGGAATATGAGCAGCTTCTGCTGAAAAATCAGCTGTGTTTTCCGCTCTATGCGTGCGGAAGGAAGATCGTAGCGGCATATACACCGTATCTGAAACCGCTCGGGCTTACCTATACTCAGTATGTTGTTTTCATGGTCCTCTGGGAGAAGGAGACCGTGAACGTCGGACAGCTCGGCAGCATCCTTCACCTTGATGCGGGAACGCTGACCCCGCTTCTTAAGAATCTTGAAAAAGAGGGATACGTCACAAGAAGGCGGTCCGAGGAGGACGAGCGTGTCACGCTGATAACTATCACGAAGAAGGGCAATGACCTGAAGGAAGAGTGCAAGGACATACCGCTTGAACTTGCTAAAAAAGGATCACCGTTGAATGAAAAGGAAGCGATGCAGCTGTATAAACTGCTTTACAAGTTTCTTGATGCTTGAATGCAGAGCCGGGAGAGAAAGACTCCCGGCTTTTTTTTGAAAACAAAATGCAGCCTGAATTATGACAGAAATTAAGTAGCACAGAACCGAGATTTACGATATCAGTATGATGAGGCAGTGATTTTCGCCGGAAAGGAGTGACTATGCTGATTAAAAATGCTTCATGGATAAAGATGAAAGATGCCGCATCAACGGTCGTACCGGTTTTCCGCAGGACGTTTGAAACCGAACGGTGCATAAAGGCCGCATCGCTCGAGGTGACCTGCGACGGTGTGTATGAGGCTTCACTGAACGGTGAACGGGTCGGGGAATTCATATTAGCGCCCGGCTGGACGCAGTACGATAAGCGGCTGCAGGTGCAGCGCTATGATATCGCTGACATGCTGAAGGAAAAGAACACGCTTGACGTCGTTGTGGGAAACGGATGGTTCAGGCGTACCAACGCACCGTGGACGGGGACAGATAATCCGGATGAATTTCTTCCGGCGATGCTTATCGCCGCGGTACATATCATATACGCAGACGGAAGCGAGGAAGTCATACCGACGGATGAAAGCTGGAAGGTATCAAAGAGCACGATCACCTTGAGCGGAATCTTCATAGGTGAAGATGTTGATATGACTAAAGAGCCTGTTTTTGAACCGGCTCAGATTACGGATTATCCGAAGAACATCCTTATTTTGCAGGAAGGTCCGCAGGTGAAAGAGCAGGAGCATATATATCCCCGGAGGTCTTTTCGGACGCCGAAGAATGAGTGGGTGCTTGATTTCGGCCAGAACATGACGGGTTACATGTTTTTTGAGATGGATGCCCATGCGGGAGAGAAGCTGAGCATTTCGACGGCCGAGGTTCTTGACAGGGACGGCAATTTCTATACCGGCAATTACCGTTCGGCAAGGAGCCAGCTGCACTACATATGCAAAGAAGGGCATCAGCGCTATAAGCCGAAGCTTACTTTCTTCGGGTTCCGTTATCTTCGGATAGACGAAGCGCCGGAAGGGTTTTCGGCAGACAATATCCATGCGATAGTGCTTCATTCCGAGATGACGCGGACGGGATGGCTGGAGAGCAGCGATCCGATGCTGAACCAGCTGTTCTCGAATATCTTATGGAGCCAGAAAGGCAATTATCTCGACATCCCCACGGACTGTCCGCAGCGTGATGAACGATACGGATGGACAGGAGACGGACAGATATTCTGCCGGACGGGTACTTATCAGTATGACGTACGCCGGTTCTTCAGGAAATGGCTCGCGGATATGAGGGCCGCGCAGCACGAGAACGGATGGGTTCCAGAAGTCATTCCGAGCCTTACCGCGTATAAACCCGGAGGAGCGGCATGGTCGGATGCCGTTGCCATCATCCCCTGGCAGCTTTATGAAACGTACGGGGACGTGACTTTCATTTCCGACATGTATGACGCGATGAAAAAATGGCTCGCGTACATCCCCACGGTTTCGACAACTCCGGACCTCTTCACCGGATGCTGGACATACGGCGACTGGCTGGCGCTTGACTGGCCTGAGGGGTATGTTCATGAGGATATCGAGCTGTCCAAGCGGGGACGCAGCCGCGATGACATAGTCTGCAGCGCTTTCTATGCTAATTCGGTAAACATCGTGATCCGCATCGGGAAGATACTCGGACAGGATGTTGCTGAATATGAGGATCTGTATAAAAGGATAAAAGAGGCTTACACGAAGACATTCGCGGATAAGCTTGATACTCAGACGGAAAAAGTGCTCACGCTTCATTTTGATCTTGCCGAGAATGCGCAGGATATTGCCGATGCTCTGGCGGATCAGATAAGGGAGTGCGGCATGCAGCTTCAGACGGGGCTTCTCGGAACGCCGTATCTGCTCCACGAGCTGAGCCGGTACGGGTACTCGGATATCGCGTGGTCGCTCCTTCTGAGAAAAGAGTATCCGGGGTGGCTGTATTCGGTATCAAGGGGAGCCACCACGGTCTGGGAACACTGGGACGGCATAAAACCTGACGGCACGTTCTGGGATGATGATATGAACTCATACAATCATTATGCATATGCATCTGTGGCGGACTGGGTTTTCGGAGTGGCATGCGGCATCAAACCGGCCGCCCCGGGGTTTGCGAGAGTCCGTATAGAGCCCCATCCCGATGAACGGTTAACGAGCCTTAAGGCAACGCTTGATACAGTTCATGGAAGGGTAAGCTCCGGATGGAAATATACGGAAGACGGGATAAGGTACGAGATCGAGACTCCTGTTGAGGCACAGATCACCCTGAACGGCATCACCAGGACAGTTCAGAAGGGTAAATATATATTCGGTTAAGGAGAACATCAGATGAAGAGTGAAGAATTAAGAAGCAGCATAGTAACTGTCTTGGAAGATATGGAGAAAAAGGCAAGGGAAATGCATATAAAGGGCGTTGCCGTTGCAGCCGTGCTCAACAAAGGCGGATCGGTTGACTGGATCGGTGAGATGAAAGTAGTGGATACTCCGTTCAACTTCAAAGAAGGCTGGAACCTGGTTGCCATCGCATGGTCGAAATGCGCTGAAGCAATGGCGACAGAAGCCGACAGCGGGAATCCTGATCACAAAACGATAGTCGGTGAATGCGGCTTCGTAGGCGGAGCTTATGAAGAATATGAAGGCTATAAGATGTCCTTTGCGTTCAGCGGAGCTCTTTCCGAGGAGGATCTGGAAGTAGCAAAGTACGGAATAGAAAAAATGAAACAGGCCATGCAGTAAAAGTTGACTGAATATTCGACATAAAGCATAATAATGGCAGATCCGGGATCTGATCCCGAAATTGTCGAGGCTGATTTTTATGGGAATATTAGAACTTTTACTTCTTGGAATAGGCCTTTCCATGGACGCGTTTGCGGTTTCTGTATGTAAAGGGATAGAAACGAAAAAGGCCAGCTTCAAGCAGGTCATGCTGTGCGGTGTGTGGTTCGGTTTTTTTCAGGGCCTGATGCCGTTTATCGGATATGTCCTGGGATCCAGGCTTGAATTCATCATCAACAAGGTAGCGCCATGGCTGGCATTCATACTTCTTGCCTTCATCGGCGTAAATATGCTGAGAGAGGCGTTTTCTTCGGAAGAAGATGAGACGAGAGCAGGCTTTGACGTAAAGTCGATGTTCATTCTTGCAGTTGCGACTTCGATCGATGCGCTGGCGGTCGGGATCACATTCGTAGCGGTTCCGGTTACGCTTGTTAAAGCTTCGGCGCTAGTAAACACCGTGATCGGGTGCCTTATCATTATGGTTACGACATTTGTATTCTCCTCACTTGGAGTTAAGATAGGCAACGCTTTCGGAACGAGATTCAGATCCGGAGCAGAGGCGGCCGGAGGTGTTGTCCTGATCTTCATCGGTCTAAAGATTCTGCTTGAGCACCTCGGAGTGTTGGAATTCATGGGCAACGGAGATGTGATGTTCGGCCTGCTGATACCGTTCGCGGGAACCGTGCTCGGCTCAGCCTTTGTGTTCATCACGGACCGCGAGATAAAGGAGTCCGCAAAACTGATCATGATGGGCATGGCCGGCGGTATCATGATGGCATGCTCCATGTGGACGCTTCTCTATCCGTCAGTCCGGCAGGGAAAAGCAGTAACGGCGGCCATCGGATTTGTTCTCGGGATCGGATTCCAGTATTTTCTTGATAAGGTTGTTCCCCACGCTCACGTTTTCACAAAAGTAGAAGAGGGCCCGTCAGGCAGCCTGAAATATCCGCTCAAAGTAATGCTCTCCGAAGTGATCCACCACGTTCCCGAAGGAATGGCCGTTGGGATCATGTTCGCAGGAGCGGTTAACAGAGCCGAAGAGATATCGCTTGCCGCGGCTTTTGCACTGACTGTCGGCATTGCCGTGCAGAACATTCCTGAGGGTCTCTTTGTCTCAAATCCGATCAGAACCGGCGGCGAGGAGAAGAGCAAATCTTTTCTTATGGGAGTACTGTCAGGAGCGGTTGAGCCGCTTCTCGGGATCGTGATGATGATCCTTCTGACTGCGTTCCCCGGTTTTCTGCTGCCCGCCATGTCTCTCACGGCAGGCGCGATCGCATTTCTTGTTCTTGAAGAAAACATACCATCGATGCACACAGGAGAGCACTCGGACAAAGGAACGATCACGTTCATGCTGTTCTTCTGTCTGATGATGGTCATCACATTTTCTGCGGCGGGATAAAAACTGCATTTCTGAAAACTGCATATCTGAAAAAATAAACCGAACAATGTTCTGATTATTCTTGACAAGCGCGACAGGAGATGCTATATGTTAATTAACAGAACGATATTCGGTTTATGGAGGATGTGCAGATGGCTAATGAAAAAGTGCTGTTTCAGGCAGGTTACTACCAGTTTAATGAGGATGAAGGGCTGAATTTTCAGCTGAACAGATTTTATACTTACGGCGTCTTTTCGAAGGAAGAGCTCATGGATATCGGGAGCAGGATCGACAGCTTCGATAAGTGGATAGCTCTTTTTATGGAGACCGGAGAAAAAGCCGAGCGGCAGAATGAACCTTTAAAGGCGGCTACATGTTACAGGGCTGCCCAGTTCTATACCCTTAGCGGTGAGAAAGATGCAGAAGGCAGGAGCCTCAAACATGTGCTTTATGATAAGTGCAAGGGGCTTTATGATGAGTATTACGGACAGCTGCCTTACCTGAAGACAACGAAAATACCTTATAAGGATTATGAGCTGACGGTCTATCATGCGGAACATGAGAACCCGAGGGGAACAGTCGTGATCCACGGCGGGTATGACAGCATTGCGCAGGACCTTCTGGCCATGCTTCCGTATTTCTACGAGCGCTCATATTCCGTATATTTCTTTGAAGGCCCAGGACAGGGAGAGGTTCTGATGCATCATGATGCCAGGATGACGCCCGAATGGGAGCATTGCACGGGAGCGGTGCTCGACTGGTTTTCGCTTGAAGATGTGACTCTGATCGGCGTATCGCTCGGAGGGTATCTGGCAACGAGAGCGGCGGCTTATGACAAGAGGATATCCCGCCTCGTAATGTATGATCTGATCTATGATTTTTACGGTGCCATTCTTAATAAGATGGGCAGTTTCGCAAAGACCTTTGATTATCTGACGAGGCATCCGAAGAACATCCTCTGGCGCTGGCTCGATAAGAAGTTCGATCAGAAGTATTTCACGAAATGGCTTCTTCTGCAGGGATACGCTATTTTTGAGAATGTCCATACTCCGTGTGAGTATTTCAATCATATCAGGGAGTATAATACAAGGGAGATTTCGAAGCTGATAACTCAGGATACGCTGGTGCTCGCAGGGGCTTCTGATCTCTATACGGTTTTCTATCAGGATCAGATCGATGCGCTCACAAATGCGCGCAGCGTGAACGGCAGGCTCTACACAAAAGAGGATCAGGCGGATCATCATTGTCAGATCGGCAATATGGGACTGCTGCTCGATACCATAGCAGAATGGATAGAGGATAAGACAGATGGCAAGGAAAGCGGTGCTTGAAGGCGGAAAAAGGGATGAAATAATCGGAACGGCGATGAAGCTGTTTTTTGAGCACGGGTACGAAGCGACATCCGTCAGGATGATCATGAACGAGGTCGGCGGCGAGATAGGGATGTTCTATCATTACTTCAAGTCGAAGGACATGCTCTTCGACTGCGTCGTGGAAAGATTCTTCCGGAATTACCGGGAGAGATTCGAAGAGATGATATCCGGCTGCGATACACGTGAAGACTTTGTCAGGGCTTTTCTGCCGATGTATGAAAAATCAATGGAAGAGTTCGGACAGATACGCGGAAATGTTCACTGGACCGTGCAGCTGGCGCTTCATGACGGAACGCTCCAGGCACTCCGGCCGGTCATAAGCGGCCTGATCGATAAATGGAAAACGGCAGACAGCATGCCTTCTGACATACTTGCAGGGCAGCTTCTTTACGGCCTGTCGGCAACCATTCATTCGCCTGAATTCGAAAAGATGGATGAGGCAGAAAAGAAAGATACGATCCTTCAGTTTATCGGCAGGATACTCGGCTGATAGGAATGATTTTTATAGCGGTGAGGTGCTATTTACGGATGTGAACGGCATCTCTTTTTGTGTGCATATTTATGTACATGCCACGGCTGTATAATCCAGACATAGCAATCGTAAACTTGGTGAATTATCAGCAGAATCAAAGGAGAAGAAGACTATGAAGGATCATTTTGAGAGAATAATCGGGTACGAGGATATCAAGCGGGAACTGAGGATGATCAGCGACATGCTCAATCATCCTGACATATATGCGGACATGGGAGCTG
>JAILNQ010000059.1 GCA_024691425.1 Lachnospiraceae bacterium | reverse complement strand
TTAGGATCATCGGTATATGGAGCGCCATAACTATGATGGATGCAATAAACCCGGCTTTCCCGCAAAAGATAACCATAAAAATAATGCACAGATTGGAAAGTGAAGAGAAAATACCTGCAAAGGTGTAGACAGCAACAGGATCAGAACCGATAATTATTTCTTTTGGCGATCCGGCAGTAAGACTTACGGTAAGAGCTGCGGCAAAATATAGAACGAGCAACAGAATAACTACACTTCGGGGAGCTTGTCTACGTACTTCCAGACTGTTAAGCGTTTGTTCCAGTATTCTGGTTTCTTTAACGCTTTCGCTTGTTTTTTCATAAGACTGTCCTTCTTTTGGACTCCCCTAATGTTTATACCACGAATATTGTAAAAACGCCGCAAAACAAACAATACCAAGGATTTCGTACGATAAATCTTTTGTAGGAACTAACCTGCGCCGCCCCAAAACAAGCAAAACAATGCGGAGCGTGCTATTTTCCCAAGATATCCATATATTTAAATAACCATCTGCCGTAAACGCTTCAATCATGGTATAATTTCTAACGGATCACTTCCATTGGACTGCTTCCATCGGAGCACTTCCCTGGATGTGATCGTAGCCGGATTACGCAGGGAGAATGTACGGATCATGTATTATTCCATCGTTGGGATTCTCGCACTTTCACTCCATTTAATACTGAATAATGAAGCCATGAGTAAAGAGACGGCATCATCAAGCGTTTCAGCCTCATGGTACAGACGCTACCTGCTGGTTCTGACGGTCTATTATATGTCGGATCTGTTATGGGGGTTCTTAAGCGATGCCGGGATAACCCCGCTCGTATATGCCGATACCGTCATTTATTTCATTTCAATGGCCCTTTCCGTGCTCTTGTGGTCAAGGTTCGTTACCGAATACATAGGCCGGAAAGGAATCCGCAGCACCCTTCTTCGGACAGGGGTCATTATGTATTTCGCTTTTGTTATCATAGTCATCATCATAAATGTGTTCCGTCCTGTCGTTTTCTCATTCAGCGGATCAAATGAATACGTACCCACCCTCGGCAGATATATAGTTTTCGGACTCCAGTTCCTGCTGTTTGTGATCCTTGCCGTATACTGTCTCATAGAATCGTTCAAAACCGAAGATTCAGACAGGACACACTATCGCACGGTCAGCGCGTCGACTGCCTGCATGGCCGTCTTTACCCTGATGCAGGTAATGTTCCCTCTGCTCCCCTTCTTTGCGATCGCATCGCTTGTATCAACCAGCCTGATACACGTGTTCGTCGAGGTGGATGAGAAAATCGCGCGTGACAGGGAGATGCAGACCGCGCTCATGAAAGCCGAGCGTGAACAAAAGAAAACAGAAAAAGCACGCAAGGAAAGAGAAACATACAATAATATCGCAGAGAGCCTGGCCGAGGATTATGATGCGATATACTACATAGAGATTGAAACAGGAAATTACAGGGAATTCTCTGCGAGCCAGCTGTATGAAACGCTGAAGGTTCCGAAAATGTGCAAGGATTTTTACGGAGAAACCCGCTCTAACGTCCAGACATATGTGCATCCGGACGATCGTGAATTTGCTAAAAGTCTCTATTATAAGGATGAGATGCTGAAACAGCTTGAGGGCAAACGGTCATACTCTTACAAGTACAGAGTCATGGTCAACGGCCAGCCCCGGTATTTCAGATTTTCTGTCATACTCACAAAGGACAAGAAACACTTTGTTCTGTATGAGAAGGATATAGATGATGAAATAACGGCAGAAACCATGCGGCACGAAACGCAGAAGAAACACATAACCTACGGGCAGATCGCCGAAAGCATCGCATCCAATTATGATGTCATCTATTATGTTGATATAGCCGACATGAACTACGTCGGTTTCACCTCCCGTAACATCTACGGACAGCTTGTTGTTGACAGGTCCGGATATGATTTCTTCGGCGATGCTCAAAATAACGCAAAGCATCTGGTCCATCCCCAGGATGGCGATAAGGTCATGAGTTTTCTTAACAAAGACTACCTGCTGTCGTCCCTCGAAGACAGAAAACAGATCGATCTGAAGTACCGGATCATCGTCGACGAAAGCATTCAGCATACAAGGCTTTCCGCCAGGATCACCAGCGATCGTGAGCATTTCATCATCTGCGTGGAAAATATCGAGGCCGAAGTTCAGAAAGAAAAAGAGCACATGCTGGCACTCAACACCGAAAAAGAGCTTGCAAGGCGGGATGAGCTTACGGGCACGAAAAACAAGACCGCATACTCCGAACTTGAGAAATCAGTCCAGGGGAATATCGACAACGGCATGGATTACCTGCCTTTTGCCATCGCCGTATGCGACATAAACGACCTGAAAAAAGTCAATGATTCAAAGGGCCATAAAGCCGGAGATGACCACATAAAATCAGCGGCCAAACTGCTCTGCGACATATTTGACCATAGCCCTGTCTTCAGGATAGGCGGTGATGAATTCGTTATTTTCCTGCGCGGCAGCGATTACACGGAAAGAGATGAGCTGATCGCGAGACTCCGCGAGACGGTCCTGGCCAATCTTGTAGACGGCAAAGGTCCGATCATCGCAACAGGAATATCCGAATACAATCCCGAATCAGACCATAGTGTTTCAGATGTATTCAACCGCGCTGACAATATGATGTACGAAGACAAACGTCGGATAAAAGGAAGCTCTCTCAGATGGAGCTGAAAAAAAGGAGGCATTTAGCATGAAAAGACTATCACTTATAGCGGCAGCTGTTGTTGCATCGCTTCTTACCGGGTGCGGGAACATCACCTTTACCGTGCAGACCCGTGACTATGCAGAGGCTGCGGCAAAGTCCGCCGAAACAGAAGAAAGCCTTACCGTTACGAACAATCTTTTTTCGATAACTCTACCGGATGAGGCGGCCGGTCTTTTCGTTGCCGAGATTTACGACGACAGCATCTCGATATATGACAAAGAGGCAAAAGAAGCAGGCTTCGGCGGTTTCGCTTTTGATGTAAGCGCTTTCAAGGACCCAGCGGAATACGCGGGCGGCATGGATGTCAAAGTCGGCGAATTCACTTCATCCGACGGAGCGCTCTATGACATCGTCGTTACCTATCCGTCAGATGTTCAGTACGACTATACCGTTTACGAAGACGGCATGCCCGAAAGCTACGCTCTTCTCTACAACGGTTCTGACGATATCGTAAAGACGCTTACAGGTGCTGACGGAGACGGCGAATTCATCTGGGGTGCCGGAACACGGGGCGAGGAGCTTTACGGCTCTGTCATCGCGAAATATGTCAAGGCCATAAAGGAAGGCTGGGACGCTGACCGTCTTGAGAGCGAGGACATGAGCTCGATGTACTATGCAATGAGCGTTGATGATGAAGGATCCGTGCTCGACCGTGCCGGGTATGCATATTTCGATGTCAACTTTGACGGCGTCGATGAGCTTCTCATCGGAGAAATAGCGGACGGCGACTGGAAAGGAACGATATACGACATCTACACGATGGTGGACCGCGAGCCTGCCCACGTTGTGAGCGGCTGGGACAGAAACCGCTATTACGCTCTTGAGTTCGGAATGATAACTAATGAATATTCCGGCGGTGCAGACATGACCGGATGGGACGTTTACGACATCGAGCCGAATACGACCAACCTCATCCCTCAGGTGTTCTTCAAATATGACGGATACGAGAACGAAGAACAGCCATATTTCATATCTTATGATGAGGGCGAAACATGGGAGAACGTTACCGAGGAAGAATTCAACGCAAGATATTTCCTCGACTACATAAGATTTGATTTCACTCCGTTCTCGGAGGAAGATATGTCCGCTGAATATGCCGATCACGAGCAGACAGTCTCAAGTGAAGGGTGCGATACGTTCACTCAGCTCGTGGAAAGCTCGCTTGAAAGCGGACAGGGCTATACGAACGTCAAGATCGGGGATACCGACGTGCTCGCCGTGGCGCTTTCCACTTTCGACGGATACGGTGATCCTGCATCAACTGCTGCCGAGCTCTTCTGTTATGATGATGACGGCAGGATATGCTATGTCGGCGGAATAGAGTGCGGCGGAACCGCAACTCCTCTTGCAGTCAAAGATGGAATGCTCTTTGCGGCGAACCATCACTACATAGGCAAATATACGATCACCGACGGAAAGCTCGTTGTCGTAGAAGAAGCTTGGGAAAAGTACGATGAAGACGGGAATGCCACGTACAGCTATAGCTCCGATGACGGCGGTGATTACAGCGGCATGGACAGCAGCGAGGCAGAGGCGATCTTCAACGAGCTCTTTGATGAGTATACGGATGCAGATATACTGTTCTTCGATACGATAGAATAGATCAGAGTATTTTCATTATCTGTTCAGCAAGCGCGCGGGCAAGCAGAGGCGGAACGGCGTTTCCGATCTGGCTGTACTGCGCGCCTTTGTTTCCTGTGAAGAAATATGAATCCGGAAAGCTCTGAAGTCTCGCGGACTCTCTTGCGGTCGGGATCCTGTTCTCACTGTAGTGAAAATAGTTCCTGTGACCGCAGTCTATCGTCTTGCTCGGAAGGGCGCTGTTCATCCTCCGGAACGCCGCGTTATAGTTCCTGACTTTGTAAAGTTCTTCGGAAACATCCTTTATGCTCATGCCGTCAGGAACATGGGCGATAACGTCCTTCGTCTGCTGTGAATGAGCAGTCACTTCATTGTTCGTTATCGTATCGCAGCCCGCTCTCATGAGCCTCTGAAAATCATTTAGCGGCTCGGACGCATACCTCGTCGGATCTTCACCTGCATCAAGAGCCGGCATGTCGCCTATCGCCATTTTTGTAGTGATCACGTTTTTGCTGTCAGGCTCAGGAAACTCGAAAGTCCTCTTCCCGAAAATATCCTTGCGCAGTCCTACGAAAAATACCCTCTCACGGTTCTGAGGCACACCGTAGTCCGATGCGCGCAGTATCCTGAAGTCGACGTTGTATCCTATGCTTCCGAAACGTTTTATGATGTCCCGCTTGAAAAATCCCTTCTTGAGCGTCAGCAGTCCCTTGACATTCTCTAAGATGAAAAACTTCGGCCTTACGGTTTCCACGAACCTTACATACTGCCTGTAAAGGCTGTTGCGCTCATCCTTCGCATTCCTGGTTCCGACCATGCTGAATCCCTGACACGGAGGTCCTCCGATTATTCCCGTGATATCACCTATATCAGGGAGCGCAGCGATCATCTCATCGGTAAAATCATGTATGTCCATGCTGACCGCCGCCTTGTTATCCCTGTTATGATTGAATGTCTCTATCGCCTGATCCCATTTGTCGATGGCAAGGACAGTTTCAAAACCCGCCATCTCAAATCCTAAGCTGAAACCTCCTGCCCCGCAGAACAGATCTATGATCTTCATTTCTCAATTCCTTCTAACGTTCTCTTTATTTCCTTTGCAACGGCATATGCCAGAAGCGGCGGCACTGCATTGCCTACCTGCTTGAACTGCGCCCCGCTTTTTCCTTCGAACAGAAAATCATCCGGAAAACTCTGCAGCCTCGCAGACTCCCTTACCGTCGGGACGCGGTTGAACACCGGATGAAAATAGTTCATGTGCCCCGTGTCTATCGTGACGGATCTTCCGTCCTCCTCAAGCCTTCTGTATACTGAAGAATGACGGTTGTCCCTCTGCGTGTCCCAGAGTTCGGGCGGTACGTTCCTCCAGTTGCCTCCCTGCGGAACGAAAGTCATACGGTGCATGACTTTCTCGCACGGATAACGGACTTTATGATTCCATATCTTGCCGCTCGTTGAAAAGATCATATTCTGAAAAGGCGTAGAAGGCTCAGGATGATATGCGAAGCAGTCCGTTCCGGCATTTTTTGCTTCCTCTTCGAGTCCGTACAGATCGCCTATCGCTTCCCTGACCGTGACCGGGGCGAGCTTCTCGAGACGGTCGAAATCAAATTCGCGCTCAAGGTCTTTTCTTATCCCGACGAAAACCGCTCTCTTTCTCTTCTGCGGAACGCCATAGTCCGATGCGCTGACCATCGCGGAAGTAACGACATACCCCGCGTTCTCCATCAGAGAGTATATCTTTCTTTTCGCAAAGCCGCCGTCCTTCGTCAGTATGCCCCGTACGTTCTCTATCATGAACGCCTTCGGTTTCAGCTGCTCAACGAACCTTATGAATTCCATGAACAGCCGGTTTCTCGGGTCATCGGAAACATCCTTCTGCTGCATGTTCGCGCTGCTGAACCCCTGGCACGGCGGGCCTCCGATAATGACATCAACCCCATCCGGAAAATCGCTTTTTATCCGTTCATTGGAAAAATCCCGGATGTCGCCGCACCAGTTCACGCCGCCCGGGAAGTTTTTTTCGTGTGTCTTTATGGCCGAAGGCTCAAAGTCGATTCCTCCGACGATCTCAAAGCCTGCCATCTTGAAGCCGCAGCTGAGTCCTCCGGCTCCGCAGAACAGATCGAGTACGTTCATTTCATTCACTGCTCCGTTTTATCCGCACTGCCGGCTATGACTTTATCCTCCGGCAGATGCTTAAGTATCATTGCCTCGAGTACGGCTCCCTTTACGGGTTTCGTCATGTATTCGTCAAATCCCGTATCGAGGAAGATCTTCTCAGCGCCCAGCATCGCATTCGCAGTAAGCGCTATTATCGGCGTGTGCTCTTTTTTGTACCGCTCGGTTTCCTTCAGAAGCCCGAGCGTTTCGATGCCGTCAATGTCAGGCATCATATGGTCAAGAAGAACGATATCGTAATGTTCATTCTTGTATTTCTGTATGCATTCCCTTCCGCCCGAGGCGGTATCTATGTGTATCTGCGTATCCTTGAGAAGCTTGATGATGACTGTCAGGTTCATCTTCACGTCATCGACCGCTAAGAGCTTTACGGTCGGAGCCTTGAAGCTGACCGCGCGATCCCTTGCAGCAGATACCCTGTGGCTGTGCCTTTCGGTGAACAGTCCCATCGGCTCGGCGGAAATGATTTTCTGCGGAACAGTTACGATGAACGAAGAACCTTCTCCGAGGGTGCTCTTCACTTCGATCTCGCCCTCCATCAGGTCTATCAGCTGCTTCGTAATCGCAAGTCCTAAACCGGTTCCTTCGATATGACGGTTTTTCTTCTCATCGAGTCTCGCATACGAATCGAAAAGATGCTCCATTCCTTCAGGCGGCATGCCGCGCCCTGTATCAGTAACTGAAATGCATAGGCGCATCATCCCTTCACGCTCATCCGGCAGATTCCGGGCCCTGACAGTTATTGTGCCGGAATCAGTATATTTTACGGCGTTCGTCATCAGGTTTATGAGTATCTGCCTGATACGTATCTCATCTCCGTACAGCTTCGACGGAATATCGGGATCATTGATGAACTCGAGGGCGAGCCCCTTGTCCTTCGCCCGATTCTCAAGAAGCGTGAAGCAGTCATTCAGCACCGAGAAAAGCTCATACTCGTCAGGGATTATCTCGAGAAGCCCGGACTCTATCTTCGAAAAATCAAGAATATCATTTATCAGTGAAAGCAGGGTTCCGGAAGCGTTCTCTATGTTCTGTGCATACTCGACTATATCTTTTTCATCGCATTCGCGAAGCACCATCTCGTTCATTCCGACAATGGCATTTATCGGCGTGCGTATCTCATGCGACATGCTCGCGAGGAACATGCTCTTCGCTTCGCTGAGCTTTTCGAGCCGCTGATTGGACTCAAGAAGTTCAGCCTCCTTTTCTTCGAGCTCGCGTTTCTTTTTTTCGTACAGACGGTTCTGGAACTTGAATATGATCCCGAGCATCACGATCACAAGATAAACCCCGACTGCCATGTCAAAGTATTCAGTTTCTGTATTCTCGAGCTTCACCGTGAACTCAGGATGCAAGTACTCAAGCTTGAATACGGCGCCGTAAACTATAATGTTGCTTATGAACACTAAAATGCACGGCCAGCCCGAGACAAGCAGCCATACGAAAGTACCCGACAGAACGAGCCAGAGCGGCATGCTCGAATTCCTTCCGCCTCCCATGAAATACATATAAGGAATAATAACATTTGATGAGAGCAACGTCAGGATAATCGCTGCAACATCGTACTTTCCTCTGTAGTTTGCGATGAAGAAAACCGTGGCAAAAAGAATGAAGATGAGCACAAGAGGAATGCTTGTCATAGCCACGGCATGCATTATGATGTCAAGTATAAGGCACACGGGCAATACCATCATCCCGACGAGCAGAATGATGTTCATCATCCGATGGCTTACCTCAAGCTCCTCATTCAATATGTATTTCCTGAAAAATCCTTTGAGCCTGCGCATACGGATATTTTACCACAGAGCGTGCAGGTTTCGTACTGTTTCCTTGCCATTCTTCGCAAGATGTATTGATTTAGACGATGATTTTATATAAAATCATGTTATGTACTATTACTGGATGGGAGGTATAAAGAAATGAAAAATTATGTAGCAGAATGCATAGGAACTGCCGTTCTCGTGCTCATGGGATGCGGAACCGCAATGCTCGTAGGATGCGATTCGTTCGGAAGCACCGGATATCTTCTTACCGCTCTCGCATTCGGACTTGCGATCGTAGCAGAGGCTTACTGCATCGGTAACATCAGCGGATGCCATGTCAATCCTGCTGTTTCACTCGCAGTTCTGATCTCCGGCGGAATGAAGGTTTCTGAGTTTGTCGGATACGTTGTTGCTCAGATCATCGGCGGATTCGTAGGTGCAGGACTTCTCGCAGCTATCTTCGGTCTCGGCGGGATCACTGACATGACCTCAGGATACGGCGCGAATGCTCTTGCAGGCGTCGGATACAATCCTGTTGCAGGTCTTTTAGTTGAGATAGTCCTCACATTCATCTTCGTGCTCACGATACTCGGCGTTACATCACCGACGGCGGGCCACGGTTCGTTCGGAGGGCTCATCATCGGACTTACGCTCACCTTCGTGCACATCTTCGGAATCGGGCTTACGGGCACGAGCGTGAATCCTGCAAGATCGATAGCTCCTGCGGTCTTCGCTTTCTTTACAGGAAACAGCGAGCCTCTTGCGGCACTTTGGGTATTCATAGTTGCTCCGCTCATCGGCGGCGCGCTTGCAGCATTTACCTATAAGTTCCTTGAGAAGTGATAAGAGTTGAACTTAAAATGAGCCGTCAGATGACGGCTCATTTTTTTGCAGAAGTTTAAGCGTTCACATATTATCAGCAACCTTCATGCGTTCTTTTTATTATCCTCATGTATGACTTCAAGCCTCTCATAGGCATCTGTCTTATCTATGATGAGCTTCAGTATCGACTCGAGCTCTTTGCCTTCTGAATAATCCGCCGGCGCAAAGTAGCGTATCCGCTCATCCCTCATCATCTGCTTCACTCTCTCGCTTGCCTCATCGCCGTCATATACTCCGATCGAATGTCCGCCGTAGCTGTTGATGAGCTTCATGCACGGAATGTCTGTTTCCGAATCCCCGATGTACACCATGTTCCGAAACGGCACATGCATATCATCCGCTCTGAATTTTTCGTTAACCTGCTTGTCGTTCACGTCAAGACATCCTTTCGAGATCCTGAACAGGAACTGCGTCTTGTTCGTGTAGTTGACCGCCTGCGCGGGCCACACTGCCCTTCCGTTTTCATCATAATAGAACGAGCTCGCGTAGATCTTCCTGAACACTCCATTCTTCGCGATCTGCGTTCCGTCTATCATCTCTTTCAGGCCTGATGAGATGATGTAGTGCTCTATCTCGATCCCGCGGCTTTTCCCGTACGCATTTATCCTGTCGAACCATGTATCGACACCGGGGTTTAAGACAACGCGCGATCCGTAGTCCTCGAGCGCATCTTTCGTCAGGACGAAATTCCCTTCCGCATTTATCATCATAAGATACATATATGCAAGATTGGTGTCCATGTCGTTAGCGTCTGCGATTCTGTTCGTCTCTTTCCAGAATTCTTCAACATCATATCCTACCGACTGTATGTATCCCTGCGCCTGCATGTCCGTCGGGGACAGCGTCTTGTCAAAATCGTAGCATATTGCAATGACTCTGCTCATTGTAAACCCTCCGTGCTGTTTATCTTTATCCTTCCTCTCGCAACAAGCGATGCATCCCTGTATCCGTTCTCGCCCTTTGATTTTACGATCATCTTATATATATCCGCACGCTCTTTTTCATCCTGTATGAAACCGACGGTGTACGACCATACCTCTTTCAGCTTCGCAGCCGCATTTCCGGCATCATATTCTTCCTTATATGCTTCGAAAAGATCGTCGAGGAAGCTGAACAGCTCTTCCTTCGTCATTTTCTTTCCGGTCCGTATCTGCCTGAAGATCGCGGGATTCTTGACAGCGCCTCTTCCTATCATGACGCCTTCGATCTTCCCTTTGTATCTGCCGACGATATCATTAAAATCCTGAATGCTTGCGATATCTCCGTTATAAATGATTTTCGCGCCAAACAGTCCGCACGCCCTGTCAAACAGTTCCATCCTCGGCTTCCCGCCGTACATATCCTTCTTCAGCCTCGGGTGGATTGTGATCTCGCTGAACGGGTATCTTTTCAGAACTTCGGCGGCCTTATCAAAATCCGTTTCATCATTGTATCCAACTCTCGTCTTCAGTGAAATGCGCATCTTCGGATATGAGGCGAGCACGCTGCCATGTGCGCTGAAAACGCCGTCAAGAAATCTGTCCATCATCTCCGGAGCACGCAGTATCCCGCTTCCTTTGAACTTCCCGGTGACGGTATTCGACGGGCATCCGAAGTTGATATTGATCTCCTCGTATCCCATATCCGCGATAGTACGTGCGGCATCATTGAAAAGGGCCGGATCATTTGTCAGAAGCTGCGGGACAGTATTCATCCCTTCATTGTTCGCGCTGAGCAGCTCACAACCGTATTTTTTCTTCGTTATCCTGTTATCCGGCGAAATGAACGGAGTGAAATACTTGTCCACGCATCCGAAATGCCGCCATAGCACATTGCGGAACACATATCCCGTTATCTCCTCCATCGGAGCCAGATACAGTTTCATATCTTCATTTTTCTGCATGCGATAAGTTTATCAGCAACACATCACCGTGTCAAAATGAGAATCGGATCAACGTTCAGACCGCGCAACCGATATTAACATTTGCCGTAGCAAAATGTTCGGTTCCGTTGATAGACATATGCAGAGACTTCATATACAATTATGTTAAGAATAATTGCAAAGGTGGGATATACATGAGAAAATACTACTTGGACAACATCAGATGGGCGACCGTGGTCCTCGTCGTCATATACCATGTGTTCTATATGTACAACGGCACCGGGATACAGGGAGGCCTCAGGAAGATCACGGACCTTGATGTTCAGTATTATGACGCTTATCAGTATATAGTCTTCCCGTGGTTCATGATGGTGCTGTTCATCATCTCGGGAATAGTTTCAAGGATCTATCTCGAAAATCATACCGGGAAGGAGTTCGCAAAGTCGAGGACAACAAAGCTCCTCGTACCGACGACCATAGGCCTTATCGCCTTCCAGTTCATACAGGGCTACTTCAACATGGCGTTAAGCGGCGCATTCGATACGATGGAGGGTGTTCCCGGCTTTGTCAGGTACCTCATCATGTTGGCGAGCGGCATAGGAGTTCTCTGGTACATACAGCTTCTATGGGTATATTCGATGCTGCTTCTTCTGATCAGGAAAATCGAAAAAGACAGGTTATGGTCTTTTTGCGCAAAAGTCAATGCACCCGTCATCATTCTCATCTCCGCCCTCGTATTCGGTTCGGCTCAGGTACTCAACACTCCGATCATAAGCGTCTACAGGATCGGTCTGTACGGCCTGTCATTCCTGCTCGGATACTTTGTTTTCTCGCATGATGAGGTCATAGACATACTGAAGCGGTATTTCATTTTGCTGCTTGTTATCGCGTTAGCGCTCGGGACGGCTTTCGTCATAAAGTATTTCGGTTCGAACTATGCTGATGCTCCGGTGAACAGGACTCCTCTTTTCGTCTTATACGCCTGGAGCGCATGCCTTGCCATTCTCGGCGGCGCCGCAAAATATGCCGACTTCATGACACCGTTTACGAAATGGATGAGCGACCACAGCTTCGGACTCTATGTTTTCCATTATCTCGGTATATCCGTGATCGCGTTATACATTGCCAAACCAGGGCTCTGCCATCCGGCCATTGTTTACATTATAAGTCTCATTGCGGCATTTGCATTCGGCTACGGACTGTATGCTGTTATCTCGCGCATCCCGTTCTTCAGATGGGCGGTTCTCGGAATAAAGGGAAATAAAAAGAAAGCAGGAAATGAAAATGTTCAGTGAAAATCTCGTCAAACTCAGAAAGCTGAAAAACCTCACCCAGGAAGACATAGCCGCGAAAATCGGCGTGACGCGCCAGTCCGTCGCAAAATGGGAAGCCGGCGAAACTATCCCGGACATAGACAGGTGCAAGCTTTTGGCGGAGCTTTTCGAAGTGTCCCTCGACGATCTGGCAAATTATGAAGCGGAAAACAACATGGGCCTTCCTCTCCCGCCGAAAGGAAAGCATCTCTTCGGAATGGTGACCGTCGGAGACAAAGGCCAGATAGTGATTCCCGCTAAAGCAAGAAAGCTGTTCGATATCTCGGCAGGAGACCAGCTCGTCGTGCTCGGCGACGAGACGCAGGGCCTCGCGATCCTCAAATCCGATCATATCCTGTCACTGGCAGATGCCGTCAGGAACGGGATCCCCGGTCAGAACTGAGCTTTCTTAACAGTCTTTCCTTCAGAAGCTCATATCTGAGGCGCTTTTCTTCCTTCGAAAAATGAACATCACGGAACTGCTCAGGACATCCGGAATAATCGAGTATTTCATCTTTGAACTGTTCGCTCGTCAGATCGAATACGCAGCCGTCCACATCATTGAAACAGTGGAAATTCCCGTCGCTCCTCGGTATCCCGTACACCTTTCCGCCGAACAGGTCCTGCATGAGAAATGCCGTAATGGAGCATTGCCCCCACGTTCTGTTCTCAGAGCTCCAGCCCCCGCGAAGCCGCGGTGCGCACGTTTCGACCGTCCATATATCCGTAAGCAGATCGTAATAATCTCTCGGCGTCAGGCCGTTCTTATCCGTAATATCTGCATTTTCCCAACCGTAAAACCTATAGTTTTGCATCTTAATTTCCTTCCCCGCTTGTCAACTAGCAGCGATGACCGTTATCAAAAAAGATATAAGCGCACCGAAAACTCCCAGAACATATATAGCAATCTCAATAACACCGAGCACAAAGAATTTGCGGGACGCAGCCTCCCCCTCGCTTTTCGCCCTTGCGGCATATACCGTACCCAGTACAGACATTATAAGACACGGCAACGTTGTAAGGATCGCAGTCATTGTGCCAAGGAAAATCACGGCGATAGCCGCCACATCGCTTCCTGTGCGAAAATAGTTTATCGTCAGGGCTCCCTCGCATATGACTGACAAAGCAAAAACTATCAATGGTATCAGCGTCAGGACTTTTGCCCTTTTATGATTTTTGCTCATGGCATTCATCACCTTTCAGCTTCTTTGGATTCTATTCAACCTGTGATTCAGAAATCCATCCGGTTTCCCATACGCCGGGATCATCGGATCCGTCAAGCTGTGAGGTTCCTTCGGGATGCCAGTACGCAACCTTCAGCCATTTTTTCCCTTTTTTATCCGTGGCAGTCTCGCGGTATACCTCCATCGAATCTCCGGTCGGGATCTGACAGATCACATCATACTCAGTGCCTGGGCCTGTACGCAGGTTTGCGTATCCGTCCGGTGAAATCACATAGATGAAATACTCCGGAATGGTTTCGTCCTCTTTTACTTCATCAGCCTCATATCTGTACTCGTAGTCTGCAGGAAGCACAACATCGGCAAGTTTCTTTCCTTCGGGAAGCTTCACAGGCTTCGTCTTCGGAAGAAGTTTTTTATATTCGGCTTCAGACAGCATATCCTCGTATTCCCATATCCAGACCGGCATATCCGCGTCGGGATCCTCGGCAAGCCTTGCCGCTATCTCATCATACTCAGGACCGGAAAACTCATGGTGACAGAACGTATAATACTCCTCGCTCGATTCTTCAAAATCTTTATAATATCCGGCAAGGTTTTTATCATACGAATACCATGAAGTGCCGGGGAATTCAGAATCCTTCGGAGCATCCTGCTTAAGCATACCATCGGGGTACAGAGTAACCTCATATCCGTATGGTGCCGAATAGAACCGCTGAACTTTACCGGTGAAATCACTGTATATCTCAACAATATCATTGCCGAATGTGATGATCATCTCATCCGTTCCGTCAGAATCGACATCATAATATACATATCCGACGTCATAAGAAGATGTCTCATCCGGCCAGCCGTAGTTAAGAAGCGCTTCCCCGTATCCGAATATCAACTCGATCTGTTCATCAGTGTAATGCCCATCCTGCGCTTCCTTGTAAGCATAAAGCAGATCATCGAAAGAATCGAACCTGTGGATATAGTAATTATCGGCGGGTTCGGATTTCTCTTCCTCCTCCGGCTCGGCTTCCGCCTCAGATTCAGTTTCCTCCTCCGGCTCGGATGCTTCCGGTACAGGCGTTTCAGACGGAGTATCTATTGCCTCCTGTTCGGCGGCAGGAGCTTCTGCAGGCATAGTCGCTTCAATGCCTCCGCATCCCGCAAGAATCATGCATCCTAACAGCAGGATTGCAAGCAGTTCTCTCTTTTTCAATTCCGTGTTACCTCCGTTTCTTGGTAACTTTAAGTATACAAAAAATGTCAAGCTCTGCAAATGCTTGACATTCAGCATTTTCTCTTTACTTCCTTCCGACTAAAAGAGCCGATCCGGAAAGCGCCAGCTGCTTTCCCTCTTTTTTCGACATGAACTTTCCATCATCAGTCGGTATGAACTTCACATCTTCATATCCCATTGATTTAAGCTTCTGCACGAAAGCCTGCATGTCCCCGTATCTTCCCTTTGACATAATATCATGGATTGCAAACACTCCGCCCTTCTTAAGAACACGGAGAGTTTCAAGCAGGAGATCCTGCTTGTTCACGCTGATATTATGATACACATAATTGCTGGTAACCGCATCGAAAATCTCATCATCAAAAACAAGACGGGTTGCGTCACCCTGCACAAAGCTTGTGTTTCTCACGCCCTCAGCCTTTGAGTTGTTTTCGCACAGCTGTTTCGAGAAGGAAGCATATTCTTTTCCCCAGCGATCCACACCGATCATATTGGCATTCGGATTTCTCTTAGCGCATGCTATCGTGAGCGCACCGCTTCCGCAGCCCACATCAAGTCCCGTTCCTCCGTCCGGGATCTTTATATATTCCGCAGTTCCGTCTATGATCTGCTTTGAGAGCTGACGTTTACCGTTGTATGAAAACCTGTTGTACGCAAATACTGACCATTGCGTGCCTTTCGCACATGCAAGCAGTGCAAGTACAAGTACAGCATTCAGTACTATCCTTACAGGCGTTGAGGCATTCTTTGTAAGAATAAGCGATATTATCAGCCCCACCAGAAGAACTGCCGTTCCCGCGGCTAGTCCGTATATCATTCCCTTGGGTACCCAGTTTTTATAATCCGGTTTCATATTTTTCTCCTTTACTTCGTCGCAACCACTGTTATCCACGGCTTTGATCCGTGATGATCCGAGGCAACCTTTGAAAATCCCGCATTCTTCAGCGCCGATGTTATCTCTTCTATAGTGTGGCATTTCATTCCGTCTATGATCTTTTCGTATTTCAGGCTTGCTTCATCTATCCCGTCCGCCTCGTTAACGATCAGAAATTTCGCTCCAGGCTTCAATACATTTGCAACATTTGAAAAACACTTTTCAAGTCCTGGCCAGAAATAAATGGTTTCAAAGGCAGTTGCAAGGTCAAATTTTTCTGCGGGAAGATCCAGGGCAGACACATCTCCCTGCCTGACAGCACATCTTCCGGCCGCGATCATCTCTTTGTTATATTCTTTCGCCTTTCCGACCGAAACATCGGAGTAATCTATCGCAGTTACTGATGCGGCTGGGTATCTGCGCATGAGCTCTCCGGCATTTCTTCCGCCTCCGCACCCCAGTTCAACGATTTCTAAAGGCGCTATGGAATGAAGGTGCGACATGCCCCAGTCCGCCATTTTGGCGTGACCTCCGTTCATCCCGTTAACCATCATCTTCCCCATCAGCCCCTCGGGTTTCCTTGTCTGGCTGACAAACTTCTTAAACAGTCCCATTGCTTTCTCCTTCCTTGTTAGCGTTGTCTAACTCATCATTATTTTTTTACTCCGCATCACGCGGAGCAGGTCATATTACAGTTTTTGACAAGACAGCATTGTATAGCCTGCGGAAGCTATGTCCTTGGCAAGTTCGCTCTCAGACTCTTCGTTTTTGGAGCGGAGCAGGACATTTTTCTTTCCGACATCTGCCATCGCCCATCTTCCCTCATGACTGTTCAGGGCGTTTTCAACCCGGCGGGCGCAGTTTGCGCAGTGCATCCCGTCCACCTGGATCGTATATGTATGCGGATAGTTATGCACGTTCCTGTCCGAAACTTTTACCTTCTTCTGGGCCGGCTCACGCTCCCCGCAGCATGAAGATCCGTAACGTATTCTGCGGACAGTACTGTATATCGCGATTCCGATGATCAGAACAAGAACTGCTATGACGGCTGCATTTCCCATATTTCTAACTTCCTTCCGATAAAACACACAGATTCCGAGCACTTCCGCTCAGGATGTGCGTTAGTCTATGCTAACTCAAATCATCATACCACCCTTACGGTCGGAATTCAAGCCATATCTGAAAATCGGTACCGATGCCTTATAAATCACAAAAGCTCCCGCCATATCGGCAAGAGCTTTTTTGTGTCTTCGGATCATTCCGTCTATCATGTCCGTTTAATGATTCTTATTGCTTCCGTTCATATTATATCTCAGGCTGATCATAATCCGCTAAGAACGCCGTTCAACTCATTAACATTTATTGTTGATATATAAAAATCCGGATTACCTGTATATGCCCAATTAGCCGAAAGCTTTGCCCAGTCACTGGCACTATACGTTCCGACCGCACCGGTCTTATCAGTAAAAGTCACATTTCCAAATGCATCCCTTGCGATATATCCATGCTGTCCGTTATATTTTTCGACCTCTTTTTCATGGGGCATGCCACCGCTTACCTGCTCCATTTCAGTTTCATTCAATTTCCGTTCATCCATAATGCATATCTCCTTTTCTTAAATTTTGCGCGTCTGTTATACCTATAAACTCTGTTTTTATTCTAACATAATTCTCAATGAAATCAACGAGATTATGCCGCTATCTCATCATACTCAGGGCCGGAAAACTCAGTCCCACCAGAAGCTGCCGTAATAAGATGTTATCGTGCTTCCTTCAAGACCGACCTCAAATATACCTGTCAGAGCGGGACCGTGCGTCAGATACCGATCAATATCGTCATGCATGAGATTGTAGTTCCTTACGATCCACTCAAGCGGTGAGTCGCCCTTCTCATAATTTCCGAAGAATTCGAGTTCGGCAGAGCTGTCAAATACCGTATCCTCTGTCATGAGCAGATCGGTTATAACTTCTGTATCTGTGTAATACGGAATCGTCACGGATACGCCGCGGAGCATCACGCCGTCCTTAAGAACATCGATCTTCTCGCCGCCTTTCATTGTATACCAGTATCTGTTTCCGATATATGATCCCGCGTACTTCACGTAGGCATCCGAATATCCCGCCGCCTTCACTTCCAAAAGAGCTTCCTTGGCATCGCTCTCTGAAGTGTAAAGACCGGTGGTGACAGTATAATACGGCTCAGGATTCAATCCGGAAAAATCCGGCGTGTACACTGTAAAGCTCCATGCAAAACCTGCTTCCTTAAGCTTGTCCAGAGTCGTTTCAAAAGCCTCCGGAGACTTTGCCGACGATACAAATACGCCGTAGTAATCCTGCTTTTTAAGAACATCGAGATCCTGGCCGCCTCCGAACATCCCGAACGAATCGGAAGACAGCTCCACTTCATCCATTGTTATGACCGGAACTTCCCCAGCTGACACCCGCTTGTAATTTCCGTCTTCAGGGAGAAAATAAGGTGTATCTGATCCTTCAGTCTCAAGAGCGAGCTCGTCTCCTTCTATCTTGAATCCTGCAGAAAAGTCAAAAGGCATTCCTCCTTGTTCGATCATATTGCCCGTACAGTCAAACGATCCGTCATGGAAATCACACCCTGCGGCCGCATAGATAACCTCATGATCGGGATCTTTTATGTACATATACATATCAGAACCCGCAAATTCTATATAGAGATCGCTGTCCTTTTCACTGTGCACCCACAGACCCTGTAATTCTTCAGGTGCGTCCTCATCGTCATTTTTCAGATATGAAAAGGCATTCTCGATGCGGTCATCCTTCAAAAAGAGCCTGCTGTTATCATCTTCCGGAACGAGAAATCCGTCATTATCGAATCCTTCAAAGACAAGTCCGTCATCCGTAAGAGTGATTTTTCCCTTGTGACCTGCGTCCCAGTACATTCCGGCATTTGACATGACAGAAAATCGCAGTTCATTGACAGTGACCGTATCACCTTCCGTGCTTTTCACCTCATCCGCATCATACGGAATGAACTCACTTGTCCAGAACGTATAAGCTTCAAGGGTCTCATAATCTTCCGGCATAGCCTGTCCGCAGAAAGCATACAGATTATCGCCGAACGGAACGACATCCATAATATAGAATTCTTCGTTTCCATTCTCTGTGCTGTGATGATAGCTGTACTTGCCCGCCATGCGCTGCGCAAGCGATTTTCTGCCGGAGGCTTTTTCTTCTTTTCCATCCGTTTTTTTGATTTCAGGCTTTTCTTCGTCCTGCGTTTCTTCCTGAGGCTTCTCTTCTTTTAAGCTTTTTGTGCTATCAGAAAGATTGCCGTCCGTACTTCCGGAACATCCCGCAAGAATCAGCGTGCTCGTAAGACATATAATGATCGTAGCAATTGTTTTTCGCATTTATTCATTCCCTCTTTCATGAGTGTTCAGATCACCTGATATTTTTTATCATACTGTTATCCTGTTTTCATACACACACGGTTTTATAGTCATCTTTTTAAATTGTTAAGATGATTATATGATATAAACTACGGTTTGCAGCTGCCGCATGGCTCATATCCTGCCTGTATGCACTCATCTCTTGTCCAGTCAACATCCTGTCTGTTCTTCGGTTTCATATCAGTCACCGAACTGCAGTCAGGATAATGGAACTTCATGGAATTAATATTCAGTACATACGTTATATCCGGTGCCGGCCCACGTTCGACAACACCTTCGGTATCGTTAGATCCCTCGTCAGGCTCCAGCTTCATGATCTGATCCCCGTCAGGCTCCGGCTTCATGATGTCATTGTATATGACCGGTATTTCTTCCTGAGTCTGAACTCCGCAGGCCCAGGTAGTTGACGGATCATGATCCCATGTGATCTCTTTTCCGTCCGAATACGCAATTATCGTTCCCTGCTCGTCTGTTCTGAATATCTCAGGATTGTATTTTCTGAGCCTATCCATCGCCTCTTCATGAGGGTGCCCGTATTCATTGCCGTTTGAGCAGCTTATTACTGCGTATTTTGGATCGATCTTTTCGAGAAAATCCTCCGTTGATGCGCTACGGCTCCCATGATGACCAACTTTATAAACATCAGCAGATATATCAAGCCCGTTCTGAACTATATCTGCTTCAGCCTCTTCAGAAGCATCGCCGGTAAACAGAAACCGTGTATCTCCATATTGAAGAACCAGCGCTATCGAAGAGTTGTTGGGATCAGAATATACCCTGTTAGGAGCAACAACAGTAAATAAAGCTTCACCGAGATCGTACGTGCTTCCGACCTCTGGCGTACTCCATTTGTAATTCCTGTAATCAAGCGCGTTTATAAGATCTTCATACCAGTTATTGTCCTTTGTGAACGGTGACATGAACACCGTATCTATATCGAACTTCGTGATGATCACATCTGCGCCGCCGATGTGATCAGAGTCAGGATGTGTCAGTATCAGGTAGTCAAGTTTACTCACGTCATGCTGTTTCAGATAATACTGGACTTTAGTTCCAACTTCATCTGTTCCGGCATCTATAAGCATCGCGTGACCGTCTGCTTTGATAAGGGTTGCATCCGCCTGTCCGACATCAATGAAATGCACCTCCATGATTTTTTCCGGAGGCTCCGGTTCAATATCATCATCCTCATCTTCGGCTGCTTCGATCACAGAAGCATCAGATCCAGGCATGTCTGCCGTTTCCGCACTCTCAACCGCATGTACTTCCTGATTATTCTGCGGCATCGCCAGATCAGTACTGTTTCCGGCACAGGCAACCAGTACCGGCGTCAACAGTACGCACGCTGTCATCATGACTGTCCGTATCAATCTGTTTGTCATATTTTGAAATACTCGTGCCATAATGTTATAATACATCTTACGAGGGCGAAATGGGGTTGATTTTCTTAGTTTCTGGAGGTTTTCTATGAATAAAACAAAGAATCGTTCCATTAAAGGAATCGTCTTCTCGGTAGTATTTACAATGACCGCTCTTTCTGCCGCACCGGTAATGGCAGGCACACCCTCAGCTCCTGCAAGAACAGTTGCAGCCAGCACTATGGTCTGGGAGTCTGCTACAGGCAAATGCTATCACAGCAAAAACAACTGCGGAAAGATGAATCCCAAGAAAGCAAAGCAGATCACATTGGAGCAGGCCAAAGCTAAAGGACTGAAAAAATGTTCTAAGTGCTGGTGAACGGTTCCTGATATCAGAATATAAAAATGCTAAGGTTCTTGTCTTATCGGCAAGAGCCTTTTTTCATACTATACCACAGGTCGCCGGCCGGAAACACCAAAAGCATAGCTGCGCCTTTTTTGGTTTCGTACTGTTGTGGTAAAGTAAAGGCGATGTTAACAGGTTGCAACAAATTTTGTCGGCGGAGAATTCACGATGAAAATACAGAAACAGATATCAAAATCGTATCAGCCCTCGATTCCTCTTCATTTTGGCATCGACAATCGCCTTTTCCCCTTTTTCCGATGCCTTCCCCCCGTGGTCGCAAAAGATCACTGCAAAAAGAGCATAAAAAAGGAAAAGCCCTGATAATGACTTTTCCTCTTTAAGAGTATTGGTCCTATGGTATCGTTATTTTTCATAATACTATTCACTCATAGAATTAACAATGTATCGTTTATTTTGTTATCACACATTTTTATTTTAGACTCAAGAATTGATTCTTTGTTTTATTCTGAGATTAATTGCGTGTTATTGCCGCTCATCTCATGATAAAATGTTGGTTATGCCTTCGTACCTGCACTCAATCCATCTGTTAAGCGGGATAATGTTGTTCGAGTACGCAAGCTTATTCATGGAAGGCTTATGATTTCTGATCCACAGCTGCGCCCTTCATGTCTTCTTCTACGAGTGCCAGTTTGTTCATCATATCCTTAATGTCCTTCTGTGCATCATTTATGTTAGCTGTTGTAACATTAAGATCCTGGGCAGATTCCACGATGTCTTCAGTGAGTTCTTCCTCTTCCTTACGTCTTTCCCTCGCGGCATCGATCTTCTCCTGGAGTTCTTCTTCCTTCTCCTGTTTCTCCTTGGCCTTTTCTTCGGCCTCCTTTACCTCTTCGTCGATATGTTCCTTCGTCTCATCGACAAGCATCCCCATGATCTCTTTTGATGCAGCATCTTCTATGGCATCTGCTTTATCCTGGGCTTTCAGCATTGCGACATTCTTCGGAAGTTCACGCTTTATTGCTGCAATGGTTAGATTTTCCTCTTCTATACCAGCTTTAGCCTCATATGCTGCATCGAGATATGGCTTTTCATAATCAAGCTTTTCCATCGATCTGCTCTGATATTCCGTAAGACCTTTAGCCTTGATCTTAGCAATCTCCTCCATATCCTCCTTTGTAAGTTGAACGTCAGAACCTTTTTGACGCGCCCGGAATTCTTTCTCAAGAAGCTGCAGTTCTTTTTCTTCCTGACTGTTTGCATCAATACCATACTCATCACGGAGGGCGGCACGGTCAGCTTCTATTTCATTGATCGCCTTATTTGCATCACTCTTAACTGCCTGCAGTTTACTGATATGTTCACTTCTGGCATCAAGATCCTCATCTATCTTTCGGTCATTAGCAAACGCATCCCCAATTATCTTCATTGCTTTCTTGCGGGCTTCCTCCCGCTTGGCCGCAATTGGGTCATTTTGCGTAGCAAAAGAACTTCCGTTTATCGATATACCGGATGATTTGGATGGATTATTGCTTGAACGCTCCGGTGTATTCGACGTTCCAAATACGCCATCGCCCATAAAAAAGGATGTGTTATTGACCTTCATGTATTATCCTCCTTGATCATATGGATCCGAACTCCTTTTCGGAACAAGCGACATTATTGCTTATCTTTAATATATATCGACATGTCTTAATGAAATGCTTATATCCTATTCAACCGTAGTTCCTACGTCTTCCCTGCTATGTAGCTATCTCTTGATTCTTGCCATTGTGGATATTCTTCGGGGCGTAATCCCTTCGTATATCCTTATATCTGTAGATCGACAAGACCATACCAATCATCGCATAATCAACGATACCGTAGGAAATACTGCTGGTAAAAATCGGAAGAGTCGAGCCTGTCATCGGAAGCAGACCAAATACGATCAGGATATTGCTGATGCTCTGAAGAGCCACAACGATACCGCAGGC
>JAILNQ010000094.1 GCA_024691425.1 Lachnospiraceae bacterium | reverse complement strand
CAGGGAGTATCTTTCAAAGTATGACAGGCTTGACATAGACTCCGAAGTGAAGATGCAGAAGAGTTTTGATGAAATGAAGTCCATCGTGAAGGAATATCCGATCACGAATGATGAGCCTGAGAAGAACAATACATACCTCTCGTACAATGCTGTCATAACGACAGCTCTTGATGAAAAGCTTTATGCGGCATTCCAGGTCATCGATTATGCGCTTATTGTGTCCCCTGGCGCGGCTCTGAAGAAGGCGCTTCTGGATTCGGGAATTTGCAAGGACGTTGATTCGCTTTTCGAGAACGGAGTGCTCCAGCCTTATTTCTCGATCGTAATAAGAAATTCCGATATCGAAAAGAGAGATGAATTCCATAGCATCATCCGGAAAGTCATTGAGGATGTCGTAAAGAACGGATATGACAAGAAGGCGTTATCGGCTGCCATAAACATCATGGAGTTCAAATACAGGGAAGCTGATTACGGACATTATCCGAAGGGACTCATGTACGGACTGTGCGCGCTCGATTCATGGCTCTATGACGAGAATGAACCGTTCATGCATATCCGGGCGCTTGATACGTTTGAATTCCTGAAGAAAATGGTCGATACGGATTATTTCGAAAAGCTCACCGAGAAGTATTTCCTTGAGAATACGCATGTGTCCTCTGTAAGCCTTGTTCCTGTCAAAGGACTTACCGTTAAGAAGGATGGCGAACTTGAAAAGAAGCTCGCGGACATTAAGGCCGGGATGAGCAAAGAAGAGATCGATGAGCTCATAGAAGATACGAAAGCTCTTCACAAATATCAGGAAGAGCCTGATACGGAAGAGGTGCTGAAGTGCATTCCGCTGCTTGAGATTTCTGATATAAAGAAAGAAGCCGAAGGTTTCATTAACGAGAAATTCTCTATCGGCGGCAGGGATGTCCTGTTCCATGATATTTTCACTAACGGCATAGGCTATCTGTACATATCGTTCAACCTTGACAGAATTCCTGATGAGCTGATCGGATACCTCGGATTCCTGAAATCGTTCATCGGACTTGTGGATACAGAGAACTACTCATATACGGATCTCGCCAATGAGATATTCCTGAATTCCGGAGGCATAACATCGGGATCAGGAATGTACGCGGACGTGGATGATTATGAAAAGTTCACCTGCTGCTTCGAGATGAAAGCAAAGGTGCTCTATAGCCAGCTTCCTTTTGCTTTCTCGATGATAAAGGAAATAATATACACTTCGGATTTCTCCGATAAGAAGCGTCTTTATGAACTCATATGCATGCTGAAAGCTCGGATGCAGTCGTCAATGATGAGCGGCGGCCATACGGTAGCACTTCAGAGAGCGTCCGCAGGAATATCAAAAAGCGATATGATCACAGAGAGGACCGGAGGAATATCTTTCCTGCGTCTTGTTGAAGAGATAGAGGGCGATTTTGAGAACCGTGCGGATGAACTCATAGAAAAGCTCAATGAAGTGGCGCATCTGATCTTCACAAAAGAGAATATCATTCTGGTTGATTATACGGCCGAGAAGAAAGAATATCAGTCATTTGCCGGCCTTGCCGCTGAATTCATAGATGGTGCACCTTCTCGAGAAAATCCGATAGCAGATATCGCATTTACCCGTAAGAGGGGTTCAGAAGCATTCCGTACGAGTGCGAAAGTCCAGTACGTTGCAAAGTGCGGAACATATAAGAGCCCGTCACTTCCGTACACGGGTGCGCTTAAAGTCATGAAGGTCATAATGGGCTATGATTATCTTTGGAATCAGGTAAGAGTAGTCGGTGGAGCATACGGGTGCTTCTCTGCGTTTTCAAGGAACGGAAAGTGCTCGTTTACATCCTACCGGGATCCGAACCTTAAAAGAACACTGGATGTTTATGAGAAGGCCGTTGATTATCTGAAGAATTTCAAGGCAGGAAAGCGCGATATGACAAAGTATATCATCGGTACGGTAGCAGATCTTGATTTCCCGCTGACACCGAGCGCGAAAGGATCCAGAAGCAGAGGCGCATGGCTGTGCAATGATACGGTCGAAAAGCTTCAGAAGGAAAGAGATGAGATACTCTCGTGCACTGAAGAATCCATAAGAAGCCTTGCGGCATACGTTGAGAAAATGAAGGAAAGCGAGTGCATCTGCGTCGTCGGTTCCGAGGAGGAGATCGATAAGGAAAAAGACCTTTTCACAAATATAGAAGCATTGTTTTCTAACTGATAGTGGAGGAAGATCATGAAAAAGAGAACACTTAGTATTTTAACTGCAATCATTGCCGTATCTGCGCTTTTAGCAGGATGCGGAGGCGGAGGCTCATCTGCAGCCAAGGCGGAATCGAACGCATATTATGATGACGGTCTCGGGTATGCCGCAGCCGAAGCATATGATTATTCGGATGATGTTTATGAGTATGAGGAGCCCGTTGAAGAAGAGTCGTCTGCAGAATATAAGGCGGCAGGCTCGGATTCGGATGTTGCAACAGATGAGGAAATACAGAGCAATTCCAACAGGAAGCTCATCAAAACAGTCAACCTGACGGCGGAGACAAGGGAATTCGATTCGCTTATCGCTAATGTCACAGACAGGATCGAGTCGCTCGGCGGATATGCCCAGAGCACTGAGATCCATGGCAACTCCTACGGCTCGCAGGGTGAGAGATCGGCATTCATCGTTGCGAGGATTCCCGCACAGAAACTTGACTCTTTCGTACAGGGGATCACAGAACAGTCAAATATAACGAGCAAGAATGAGTCGGCTGAAGATGTGACTCTTCAGTATGCCGACGTCGAGGCACATAAGGAATCACTCAAGATAGAGCAGGAAAGGCTCAATCAGCTGCTTGAGCAGGCAGACAATCTCGAGAATATCATTGAACTCGAAAACCGGCTCACGCAGGTGCGTTATGAGATTGAAAGCTATGAATCAAGACTTCGCACGATGAACAATCAGGTTGTATATGCCACAGTAAACCTTAACGTTCATGAAGTAAGGGAATACACTCCTGAACCTGTGATAGAGCCTACATTCGGCGAGAGGATCGCAGCTGGATTCATTGAGAGCTGCGAGAATGCATGGGAGCTCATTCAGGACTTCATAGTCGGATTCGTATCCATACTTCCTACGCTGCTTGTAGTGCTTGTGATCCTTGCAGTGATCTTCCTGATCATCTTCGGTATCATCAGGCTCATCATTTCAATAGCCAGGAAATCTGCGAAGAACCGTCCTCCGAAGTCAGGCAATCAGCCGAAGGGAAAGAAGGTAGTTGCAACAGCAGTGAGCACACCTCCGGCAGCAAAGCCGGAAGAGGCAGGAAAAGCTCCGGCCGCCGAGGAGAATAAGGAAAACTGATAATGGATGGCAGAAAATCGGGCTTCGTAGCAGTCATAGGAAGGCCGAACGTCGGCAAGTCCACGTTGTCTAACCGTATAATCGGGCAGAAGATCGCGATAACATCGAGCAAGCCTCAGACAACGAGAAACAGGATCCAGACAGTCTTCACCGACAAGAGGGGCCAGATAGTATTTCTTGACACACCGGGAATACACAAGGCGAAGAACAGGCTCGGAGAATACATGATGAGCGTTGCGAGGCGCACTGTTTCGGAAGTCGACCTGATACTCTGGCTCGTCGAAGCCGATGAGAACGTCGGAAAAGGAGACAGAGAAATAGCCGAGAGGCTCTGTAAAGAGAAAACGCCCATTTTCCTCGTGATAAACAAGATCGATATGAAAAAGAGGGACGAGCTTCTTGCGATCATAGATGCTTACAGGGGACTTTGCGATTTTGCCGAAGTCGTTCCTGTTTCCGCAAAAAACGGAGACAATGTCGACGTGCTTATCGAGCAGATATTCAGATATCTTCCCGAAGGGGTTCCGTTTTATGACGAGGACACGGTGACCGACCAGCCTGTCAGGCAGATAGTTGCGGAACTTATAAGGGAAAAAGCGTTGAAGTGCTTAAATGACGAGATACCTCACGGAGTCGCAGTAAGCGTTGAGCAGATGAAATATGAGGAGCGCATCGTGAACATTGATGCGGTCATCGTATGCGAGAAGGAATCGCACAAGCGGATAATCATCGGCAAGGGCGGTGCAATGATAAAGAAGATCGGCAGCGCCGCAAGATATGAGATAGAAGAGCTTGTTGAAAGCAAGGTCAACCTTAAGCTGTGGGTGAAGGTCAGGAAGGACTGGCGCGATTCCGACATACAGCTCAAGAATTTCGGTTACGACAGGAAAGATCTGACTGATGGCTGAATACAATAACGGGCCGGTGATCGTTACGGGAATGGTTCTTGCGACATCACCCGTGAACGATTATGACAGGCGAGTCGTCATACTTACGAAGGAAAGAGGCAAGATCACTGCTTTCGCAAAAGGTGCGAGACGGCAGGGATCAAGGCTTCTCGCGGCGACTGATCAGTTCTGCTTCGGAAACTTCAAGCTGTTCGAGGGCAGAACGGCCTATAACCTCATTGAGGCTTCGATAACGAATTACTTCGAGGAGCTTCGGGAGGATTTTGAGGGAGCATGTCTCGGGATGTATTTTCTCGAGCTTGCGGATTATTACACTAGAGAGAACAATGACGAGCTCGAAATGCTGAAGCTCCTGTTCCAGTCAGTGAAAGCCGTATGCAGGCCAACGCTTGACAATAAGCTCGTGAAGGTGATCTATGAGCTGAAGGCTCTCGCGGTGAACGGAGAATTCCCGGGGATACCTTCAGACGGAAGGCTCAGCGGTTCGGCGGAATATGCGGTCGGCTTCATCGAAAAGACACCGGTCGAGAAACTGTACACTTTCACCGTAAGTCCGGGCGTGCTTTCAGAGCTCCGTGAGCTTTCGGATGATTACAGGAGACGGTTCATAGACAGAAAACTCAAAAGTCTGGACCTTCTCGAGTCTTTAGGGGTATAATCGTTTTACTGCTTATTCTGGGAGATGGAATTGAAAAGAAAGTTCTTGCTCAGCTTAATATGCTTTCTTTCGGTTTTCCTTGCGGCCTGTGCGGCGGATGAGGAAAACTATGATGAGACTACGCTTTCCGTCTCTAAGAAGGGAAGAGTCAGCGAGACGATAGTTGAAAGCTTCGACAAGGATTACTACGACATCAACGAGCTCAAAAATGAGTTCGTATCTTCCGTAGCCGATTATAATGAAGCGATCGGCGGAGAGGAGATAATCCTTAAGGATATTGAGCTCAAGAAATCCCAGGTTTACGTGGATATTGATTTTACCGGACCTTCCGATTACGAGAGGTTCGTCGGAGAGACGCTTTTTGTCGGGACAGTAAGTGATGCTTATGATGACGGCTACACTATGGATGTCATGCTGAAAGGCGTAGAAAAGGGCGACATCATCGACAAAGTAAAGCTCATGGGGATGCGCGACAAGAGCATCATCATACTCAGCGAGCACGTAAAGGTGAAGACTTTCAAAGATATAGAATATGTATCGGCAAACGTTGACGTCCTCGGCTCAAAGCTTGCAAGGATAACGAGCGAATCAGACGGACTTGCCTATCTGGTGCTGAAATAACATAAAGAATGGAGTATCAAAAAATGGAAAAGACAATGGAGAAAATCGTATCGCTCGCAAAATCAAGAGGATTCGTATATCCCGGTTCGGAGATATACGGAGGTCTTGCTAATACATGGGATTACGGAAATCTCGGCGTTGAGCTCAAGAATAACGTAAAGCGTGCATCGTGGCAGAAGTTTGTGCAGGAATGTCCGCATAATGTCGGTGTTGACTGTGCGATACTCATGAATCCGCAGACCTGGGTAGCCTCGGGACATCTCGGAGGATTTTCCGATCCGCTGATGGATTGTAAGGAGTGCCATGAACGTTTCAGGGCCGATAAGATCATAGAAGACTTTGCAGCTGAAAAGGGGATCGCGCTTGAATCTTCGGTCGACGGATGGTCTCATGAGGAAATGGAGAAATTCATAAACGATAATAATGTGCCCTGTCCTTCATGCGGCAAGCATAACTTTACGCAGATCAGGGAATTCAATCTGATGTTCAAGACCTTCCAGGGCGTTACTGAAGATGCGAAGAGCATCGTTTATCTCCGTCCCGAGACGGCCCAGGGTATTTTCGTCAATTTCAAGAATGTCCAGAGGACATCACGCAAGAAAATCCCGTTCGGTATATGCCAGGTCGGAAAATCATTCAGGAACGAGATCACTCCCGGAAACTTTACTTTCAGAACAAGGGAGTTTGAACAGATGGAGCTTGAATTTTTCTGCAAGCCCGGAACACAGACGGAATGGTTTGAGTACTGGAGAAAATTCTGCTACGACTGGCTCCTCGCGCTCGGTATAAAGGCCGATAACCTGCGGCTGCGCGACCATGATCCCGAAGAACTCTCATTTTACAGCGATCATACAACGGATATCGAATATGCATTCCCGTTCACGGACTGGGGCGAGCTCTGGGGCATCGCATCAAGGACGGATTATGATCTTACGCAGCATCAGAACACATCCGGTGAACCGATGGATTATTTTGATGACGAAGCGAACGAGAAATACATTCCTTATGTTGTTGAGCCTTCCCTCGGTGCAGACCGCGTGACGCTCGCTTTTCTGTGCGAGGCATATGACGAGGAGAACATCGGAACTGAAGCGGATCCGGATATCAGGACCGTACTTCATTTCCATCCCGCGCTTGCACCTGTCAAGATCGGTGTGCTTCCGCTTTCAAAGAAGCTTACTGAAGGTGCAGAGAAGATATATACCGAGCTTTCAAAGAAATATAACTGTGAATTCGATGACAGAGGAAACATCGGAAAGAGATACAGAAGGCAGGACGAGATCGGAACGCCTTTCTGCGTGACTTATGATTTTGACTCTGAAGAAGACGGTGCAGTTACGGTAAGAGACAGGGATACTATGGAACAGGAAAGAGTGAAGATCGAAGATCTTCCTGCTTACTTCGAGGATAAGTTCGCATTCTGACGTATCTTTGGGATTATAGACAATATCAATGCTTGTGTGATATATTTTCCTACAGGGAAATAGATATATTATTCTTTTTAGGGAGGAAAGAGAATGAATTTAAGAAAGAGAAAGTGGGTATACTTATTTACCGAGGGTAATGCTGAGATGCGCAACCTGCTCGGCGGAAAAGGTGCGAACCTCGCAGAAATGACCAACATCGGTCTTCCTGTTCCGCAGGGTTTTACTGTAACTACGGATGCGTGTACCCAGTATTATGAGGATGGCAGACAGATCAATGACGAGGTTATGGGCCAGATCATGGAGTTCGTCGGCCGTATCGAGATGATCAACGACAAATACTTCGGAGATCCTGAGAAGCCGCTTCTTGTTTCGGTGCGTTCAGGAGCAAGAGCTTCAATGCCCGGAATGATGGATACTATCCTGAACCTCGGAATGAACGAAGAGGTTGTAGAGGCGATGATCAGCGCCAATCCTGACCCTAAGTTCGAAAGATTCGTATATGACTCATACAGACGTTTCATACAGATGTTCTCAGATGTCGTCATGGGCGTTGGCAAAAAGCATTTTGAAGAGCTCATCGATGCAATGAAGAAGAAAAAGGGCGTCGAATTTGACGTTGATCTTACGGCAGAAGATCTCAAGGAGCTTGCCGAGGAATTCAAGAATGAATATAAGAAAGAGCTCGACGAGGACTTCCCTTCAGATCCGATCATTCAGCTGAAGGAAGCCATCAAGGCCGTATTCAGAAGCTGGGACAATCCGAGAGCCAACGTTTACAGACGTGACAATGATATCCCTTATAGCTGGGGTACCGCAGTTTCCGTTATGCCGATGGTATTCGGTAACCTCAACAACAATTCCGGTACAGGCGTTGCTTTCACGCGTGATCCCGCAACGGGCGAAAAGAAGCTCATGGGTGAGTTCCTTGTGAACGCACAGGGTGAAGATGTTGTTGCAGGTATCCGTACACCGATGAAGATAGACGAGATGGAGAAGCAGTTCCCTGAAGCTTACAAGCAGTTCATCAAGGTCTGCAAGATTCTCGAGAACCATTACCATGACATGCAGGATATGGAGTTTACGGTTGAGAACGGAAAGCTCTACATGCTTCAGTGCCGTAACGGTAAGAGAACTGCACAGGCTGCTCTTAAGATCGCATGTGACCTCGTTGATGAAGGCATGAAGACAGAAGAGCAGGCAGTTGCTATGATCGATCCCAGAAACCTCGACACTCTGCTTCATCCTCAGTTCGATATCAATGTACTCAAGAACGCGAAGCCTCTCGGCCGGGGGCTCGGAGCTTCACCCGGCGCAGCATGCGGTAAGATCGTGTTCACCGCTGAAGATGCTGAAGAGTGGAAGAACAAAGGGGAGAAAGTCGTTCTCGTAAGACTTGAGACATCACCTGAAGATATTACAGGAATGAAGGCCGCACAGGGAATACTTACGGTGCGCGGCGGAATGACGAGCCATGCGGCTGTTGTTGCAAGAGGCATGGGTAAGTGCTGTGTATCAGGATGCGGCGACATCAATATGGATGAAGCCAACAAGAAGTTCACGCTCGGCGGAAAAGAATTCAAGGAAGGCGATTTCATTTCTATCGACGGTACTACAGGAAACATCTATGACGGACAGATCGCAACAGTTGATGCAACGATCGCCGGAGAATTCGGACGTATAATGTCATGGGCCGACAAGTACCGCACAATGAAGGTACGTACGAATGCCGATACGCCTCATGATGCCAGAAAGGCAAGAGAGCTCGGCGCAGAAGGAATCGGTCTGTGCCGTACTGAGCATATGTTCTTCGAGGGCGACAGGATTGATGCATTCCGCGAGATGATCTGCTCGGATTCAGTTGAAGAGAGAGAAAAGGCTCTTGATAAGATTCTTCCTTATCAGCAGGGTGACTTCGAAAAGCTTTACGATGCACTCGAGGGATATCCGGTAACTATCCGTTTCCTCGATCCGCCTCTTCATGAGTTCGTTCCGACAGAAGATGCAGATATCGAAAAGCTTGCTAAGACAAAGAACAAGACTGTTGAAGAGATAAAGAGCATCATCGATTCCCTTCATGAGTTCAATCCGATGATGGGACACAGAGGATGCCGTCTTGCGGTTACTTATCCTGAGATCGCGAAGATGCAGACGAGAGCGGTCATCCGCGCGGCCATAAACGTTTCCAAGAAGCATTCGAACTGGAGCGTTAAGCCCGAGATCATGATCCCGCTCGTAGGCGACATAAAGGAATTCACATTCGTTAAGAAGATCGTCGTTGAAACGGCCGAGGAGGAGATCAAGGCTGCAGGCTATAAGCTTGAATACGAAGTAGGAACGATGATCGAGATTCCCAGAGCCGCACTTATTGCAGATGAGATAGCGGCAGAAGCAGACTTCTTCTGCTTCGGTACGAATGATCTTACGCAGATGACATACGGATTCTCAAGAGATGATGCAGGCAAGTTCCTGAATGCGTACTATGATACGAAGATTTTCGAGAACGATCCGTTCACGAAGCTCGACAGGGACGGCGTCGGCAAGCTCATGAAGATGACGATGGATCTCAGCAAACCCGTCAATCCGAAGCTCCATGTGGGAATATGCGGAGAGCACGGCGGTGATCCTTCATCCGTTGAGTTCTGCAACAGCTTAGGACTTGATTATGTTTCATGTTCGCCGTTCAGAGTACCTATCGCAAGACTTGCGGCCGCTCAGGCAGCAATAGCGCAGAAGTGATCACTGGCACGGATTTTAATGCAAAAGGAACTCGCATACGGGTTCCTTTTGTTCTGTAAGACAGTTTGTGAAGGAGAAAGAAGATGAATGTATTTGTTACAGGCGGTGCAGGATATATAGGTTCACATACGGTGCTCCAGCTCTTAAAGGAAGGACATGATGTCACGGTTCTTGACAATCTTTCCAATTCCTCGGAAGAATCCTTATCAAGAGTGAAGGAGCTTGCAGGAAAGGCGGCGTCCTTCATCAAGGGAGATATTCTTGATGCAGCGCTTCTTGACAGGATATGCAGCGAAAATCATTTTGACTGCTGCATTCATTTTGCGGGCCTCAAAGCAGTCGGCGAATCTGTCGCAAAGCCTTGGGAATACTATAACAACAACATCACCGGAACACTCAATCTTCTTAAAGCTCTGCGTGATCATGATATGAAGAATTTCATCTTCTCGTCATCGGCCACTGTATACGGAGACCCCAAGACCGTTCCGATAACAGAGGAATGCCCTAAAGGAGTATGCACAAATCCTTACGGATGGACCAAGTCGATGATAGAGCAGATCCTCATGGACATGGCATATGCCGACAAGGAATGGAACATAGTGATCCTGCGCTATTTCAATCCCATCGGTGCCGATGCTTCCGGAAGGATCGGCGAAAACCCTAAGGGAATACCTAACAACCTCATGCCGTATGT
>JAILNQ010000020.1 GCA_024691425.1 Lachnospiraceae bacterium | reverse complement strand
GCTCACTTGTATGGGATATGCTATCAGCGTATTATTATATGGTCTGTATATCCAATGCTAAGGAGGAAAAGAAATGATCTATCCGAAGTTTCTTGAACCGGGAGGCCGGATCGGCTTCATCGCGCCGAGCTTCGGCTGCGCGACCGAACCGTACATGTCCGATTTTGAAGAGGCACTTGAATACTTTACAAGCCTCGGCTATGCGACCGTTATCGGGCCCAACTGCTTCATGGACTGCGGCATCGGAATAAGCAATACACCTAGTAAATGCGCGGATGAGGCCAATGATTTTCTCATAAATGACCGGAGCGATGTCATAATATCGTGCGGCGGCGGAGAACTGATGTGTGAGATCGTGCCGCATCTTGACTTTGATGCGATAAAAAAAGCAGAACCTAAATGGTTCATGGGCTATTCTGACAACACAAACCTGACGTTTCTTCTGAATACACTGTGCGACAGGGCATCGCTCTATTCGCTCTGCGCATCGAAATTCAGCCCCGGGAACAGGCATGAATGCACAGAGGATGCGTTTGCCGTTCTTTGCGGCAAGAAAATGAGCGTATCGAATTATCCTTTCTGGAGAAAGAGCATTCCGGAAATGCCCGACGGCGAGCCGGCTGAAGCCGAGCTGCCCTATGATATCTATGTGAACAAAAAGACAGAAGAACGTTATTATCTGATCCCGTACAAGCAGTATGTTTTCATGGGGGAAAAACCTGCAGATTCCGTGCACTTTACCGGAAGGCTCACCGGAGGATGCCTCGACTGCCTCGTAACGCTTGTCGGAACGGAATTTGACAGAGCTGCTAAATTTGCAGAAAAATACAAAGATGACGGAATCGTCTGGTTCATCGAAAGCTGCGATCTGTCCGTTATGGGCATGAGACGAGCTCTCTGGCAGATGGACAATGCCGGATGGTTTAAAAATGCAAAGGGATTTCTTATCGGACGTCCCGCAAGATTTGACGATGAATTTGATGGCTTCGACCACTATAAGGCCTTTACGGGAATACTCGGAAAATACAACGTCCCGATAATAATGGATCTCGACATAGGGCACCTTTTCCCTCAGATGCCGATAATTTCAGGCGCATGCGCTGACATCAGAGCAGATCATAACACGTTCAGCATGGATTTCATACTGTCATAGCTTACTGAGATTTTTTCCTCGTAACGTTCTGAGCATAGTAGAAAATATACTGCTGCATTATTCCCGCCACGTTCCCGTATGCAGGGAAAGGATTGATGCCGCCGTACTCTTCTTCTATTACCTTCGCAATCCACGTATCTACCGGCGCACGGCCCGTTCTGTGATATGCGAAAAGAGCAACGCAGTTCGCGACTTTATCCCCGACACCGCTGAATGTTTTCAGCTTCTCGAAAAGCTCATCATCAGAAAGCTCATCAAGGGCATCAAGATCGATCTGCCCGGATGCGACAGTCCTGACCGCGGAAATGATATAAGGAACGCGATACCCTATCCCGCAGGAGCTGAGTTCTTCTTCAGTTGCCTTTGTCATATCTTCCGGCTTCGGGAAAAACCCGTTTTTTCCATACAGTCCGACCAGCTTCTCAACGCTCGACTTTATTGCCGGAATGCTCTTTCTCTGCGAGATTATGAAAGATATGAGCATTTCAAATCTGTCCTGGTTAAGTATCCTGATGCCTGCGCCGGCATCTGCGGCTTTACTGAGGTATCGGTCATCTTTCGGGATTCTTTTTCTGATCGCAGCATAACTTGTGTCCAAGTCAAAATACGGATGCCATATCTCTTCCCATTCTTTTGCATTGCACGAAACATCAAGTTCTGTGGCGCTGTCTCTTTTTTTCTTTCCGCTTCGCAGCGTTTCATCAGCTATCTCGACCGAATGTTCTCTAGTGATGAACCGGAAAGTATCATCCGATAGCTGCTGTGCGCGGAAGCACTGCCCTGAATAAGTGATCTTATATAGATCAAAATCATCCTCTATCGTTATCTTCAAAGCTTCGACTCCATATCATCAAGCGATGCGTATCCGTACATAAGCGCGGAATTCGTTATGGTTTCCTTCGCGATGTTCATTCCCTGCGATGCGGCCGCGGCAACGAAACGTCCGTAAAGAGCAAGCGTTTCATCCGAATATGTCGATATCTCCCCGCGAAGGTACGTTTCGTATGACGTGTTCACCGGCGTGTCCTCCGAGGTCCGGATAGATCTTGCTTCGCTCGCCGCCTTCGGATATTCCTTAGCGAATTCTTCCATCATCCCAACCTGGATCGCAACTATCGCCTCGATTATCTGTTTCTTCTCGGCGGATATTACCGGCAGGCTGTCCTTTATCTTCGCATACTCTTCGGGTGCGGTCGTCTCTTCCATCCGGCCGTATTTTTCCGTAATGAGATTCCATCCCTTCGCGTTGGCCGCTTCAAAGTCTGCTATAAAGCTTTCGAGCATTTCCTCCGTCCAGAGCATGTACTGGCTGGTGCGCATTATCGAAAATGTCTGAAAATCATCCTGGCAGCTTGCTCGTCCTCCCTGATTCTCTACTTTATCAAAAGCCTTCCACTCAAGCTGGACGATTTTATCAACGAGTGCTTTCTTTGTCATTCTTCTGTCCTCTTTTGCATATGCTGTGCCGTATACTATCTCGGCGGCATGATGGTCAAGATAGTTATCACCGCCCCTGGCAAGTTCCAGATCCTTCAGCATCCCTAGAATCTGCGTGCAGACAGATTCGATGGCAGAAGGAACAGACTCAGCACCGGCCCCGTCAGAAGCTATCTTATCAAGCATCCCCGGGATATTTCCTGTGCGTTCAAGCTCAGAAAGTCCCCGACGGAGCCATTTCTGATAAGGCGCGTAACGCCTGTTGAGAAGATACAGCATCTGCATCGTATATTTCATGAAATCCGACAGATAAATGGAAGCTGTGACCAGATCTCCTCTTTTCATCATGCGCACATAGTTGTACTGCCCTGACTGTGACATAAGCGATGCAGCTCTTGCGATCTTACGCCTCCAGACGCTATCAGGATAGTATTTTGCTATCTCATCCCTTATAGCCGAAAATACCCCGAGTCCGTCAGAGAACACTTCACCATTTATGGCATGCGCAAATCTGTCATCTTCGGTATGTAGCCATTCCTCTTCTGTTTCAGGAACGCCTTTGAACCCTGTAAGGTTCTTATAGAATTTCCCTATCCGAAAAACCCCGGTCCTCTTTCCGGCATTTTCTGTTTCCAGACGTTCGTATCCCATGAACTTTTTAGGAAGGGCATCATATTCCTTCTGCAGTTCTTTTCCGATCTTCTTATAGTCCTTCCCCTTAAGCCACAGGCAGAATCCCGGGCCGAAAT
>JAILNQ010000013.1 GCA_024691425.1 Lachnospiraceae bacterium | reverse complement strand
TAGGCATTACTGCAGGGGCTTCCACCCCGAAAAATATTATTGAGGAGGTTCAAAATTATGTCAGAATTAACTTTTGAACAAATGTTAGAAGAATCTTGCAAAACAATACACAATGGAGAGGTAGTTGAAGGAACTGTTATTGCGGTTAAGCCTGAAGAGATCATACTCAACATCGGCTACAAGGCAGACGGCATTGTTACCCGTAATGAGTATTCAAATACGCCCAATCTTGACCTTACCACCGTTGTTAACGTTGGTGACAAGATGGACACCAAGGTTATCAAAGTGAACGACGGCGACGGACAGGTTCTCTTGTCATACAAGCGTCTCGCTTTCGATAAGGGCAACAAGAGGATCGAAGAAGCATTCGAGAACAAGGAAGTGCTCAAAGCAACTGTTGCACAGGTGCTTGACGGCGGACTCAGCGTTCTTGTTGAAGAGTCAAGGGTATTCATTCCCGCAAGCCTTGTTTCTGACGGATATGAGAAAGATCTTTCCAAGTATCTCGGTCAGGAGATCGAATTCGTCATCACAGAGTTCAATCCCAGGAAGAGAAGGATCATCGGTGACCGCAAGCAGCTTCTCATGGCTGAACGCGAGAAACTACAGAAGGAGCTTTTCGAGCATCTTAAAGTCGGCGATGTTATCACAGGTATCGTTAAGAACGTTACTGATTTCGGTGTATTCATCGACCTCGGCGGAGCAGACGGACTTCTTCACATTTCAGAAATGAGCTGGGGACGTGTTGAGAATCCCAAGAAAGCATATAAGCCCGGTCAGGAAGTACGCGTTTTCGTTAAAGAGATCAACGGCACAAAGATCGCTCTTTCAAGAAAGTTCGATGATGAGAATCCTTGGGTCGATGCACAGGACAAATTCGCAGTCGGCAAGGAAGTTACCGGTAAGGTTGCAAGGATGACTGACTTCGGTGCTTTCATTGAGCTCGAGGAAGGAATCGATGCGCTTCTTCATGTTTCGCAGATTTCAAGAGAGCATATCGACAAGCCTTCAAACGTTCTTTCAGTCGGACAGGAAGTTACGGCCAAGATAGTCGATTTCGATCTTGACAACAAGAAGATAAGCCTTTCGATCAAAGCGCTTCTTCCTGAAGAGGAACCTGCCGCTAAAGATGCTGAATCTGCAGATATCGATGCAGCTGCTGCCGAAGCTCGGGAAGAAGAGGCAAAAGCAGAGGAGAATACTGAAGAAGCTGATGCTTCCGAAGAAAAGGCAGAGGAATGATCTGAAATGGTAATGGATTACGAAAAGTTCAAGGCATCCGTTTTACGAATGACCGGCATCGATCTCAGCGCTTATAAGGAAAATCAGATGAAGCGCAGGATCAACACCCTTATAGACAAGCATAAGATAAAAGGTTATGAGGAATTCGTTGATGCGCTCAAGACCGATAAGGGCCTGTTCGAGGAGTTCGTCAACTATCTTACGATAAACGTTTCAGAGTTCTACAGAAACCCTGATCAGTGGGAGCTGATGGATAAGGAATTCATTCCCGAGCTCATCAGCAAGTTCGGAAAGAACCTCAAGATCTGGAGCGCGGCATGCTCGACGGGAGATGAGCCCTATTCGCTCGTTATGGCGCTTTCGAGACATCTTCCTCTCAATCAGATAAGGATATATGCGACGGACCTTGACAAGCAGGTGCTCGCCGCCGCTAAGACAGGAATCTACGCGGAGAAGAGCCTTGCAGGAGTACCGAAGGATTTCAGGACGAAGTATTTTACGAAGGTCGGTAATTCCTATCAGATCAGCAATGAGATAAAAGCAAGGGTTGACTTCAAGGAGCATAACCTTTTAAAGGACCCTTATCCGAAGGGATACCACTTCATAGTTTGCAGAAACGTGCTCATATATTTCACCGAGGAAGCAAAGGATGAGATATTCATGAAGTACGGTCAGAGCCTTCTCGACGGAGGGATTTTCTTCATCGGAAGCACTGAACAGATAATGAATCACCGTAAATACGGTTTTGAGAGAAGGAATTCCTTCTATTACGAGAAGAAGGATGAACTGCTGAAGCAGTGATCATCGTCTCTTCATTTTAAAGAATACGTTTATGAGCTGGCGGCCGAAATCTTCGGCCGCTTCTTTTCTGAAACTGTCCGGGAACATGAAGTATTTTTTCTTATCCTTGTATTCAGTACGGAAAACCGGTGTGAACAGGCTTTCCGGCTGCTTGATGAATTCACCGCTCATTTTCCTGTAGCAGTTCTCTTTCGTTGCCTTATGGTATCTGTTCTTCGGCATTGAGCTTGTCAGTTCCTTGAGTATAGCCATGTCCTCATCCGGAAGATAGCAGTAATCCCTGTAATTGTCATAGAAAAGCTTCATTTCCGTTCTGTATATAGGAAGCCTTATCGTGATCTTTCCTGAATCCGCGGACGCTTTAAGGAACATGCTCTCTGTCTTTGAAACGAAAGATACGGGGAAGGAAACGGATGTCTTATATGAAAAGAGCACCTCGGAGCATTCGTTCCCGTTATAGTCCGTATAGCAGTTCACCTTATATCCCTCGTATTTTATGTCGGCATCCATAAAATCCAGATAGCTCATTATCGGCATGATAAGGTGCATGCCGAGCACGTCCTCGCGGTTATGCGTTATGAGGGCATCGAGCAGTTCATCATCATGGACTTGTTCATATCTCTTATATACGTCTATCAGTTCTTTTCCGCTGAACGTATCCTCACGGTCGATCTTCAAGAATGATTCTATTGCCTTCTGGCGCATTGACTCAGGGAACAGAAGCTGACGCAGCGGTGCGGCGAGCCTGTAGACATCAACCTGCCCGATGCCGTCGAAAAGCCCTTCGATACCGTATTGATCTGCTTTATAAAGGAGATACGGCACATCGAACTTCATCCCGTTGAAATGGAACATATGGGTGTAATCCTTAACGTAAGAGGAAAACTCCCTCATAAGCATTTCCTCTTCATCCTCGCTGTCGGCAAAGAAAAGCTCGGTGAGGAAACCCTCATCCGTATAGTGACCGCATCCTATGAGGTAGAGCGAAGTAGACTCTTTCTGAAGGCCGGTAGTTTCTATGTCTATGAACAGCGCTTTATCGACCGGGCAGAACCTTTCGATCGGGTAGAGCGGACCATAATCCCTGTACAGTTTATTTATGTGCTGCATGTTATTTCCTTTGTGTATTTTATTGTCCTGATATACAAAATATTGTATAATAAAAAAGGTTTTATTACAAACTGTTCAAGGAGAAAGTATTCATGTCAGGTCTCACATTTAAGGGTGGCATCCACACGTACGAGGGCAAGGATCTCACAAAAGATAAGAAGATCATAGACCTTCTGCCTTCATCCCCTGAACTTGTCTATCCGCTTTCGCAGCATATCGGCGCGCCCGCGCAGCCGATCGTTTCTGTCGGTGACAGGGTTCTTCGGGGGCAGAAAATCGCTGAGGCGAACGGTTTTGTTTCCGCTCACGTCTATTCGTCTGTTTCAGGTACAGTCAAGGCTATTGAAGACAGGCGTAATGTGCAGGGTATGATGACGAAGTCCATAGTCATAGAGAACGATGATTTCTATGAGGAGGCGGCGCCGATACCGGTCAGGCCGATCGCGGAGATGACGAAAGAAGAGGTCATTGCGATCATAAAGGAAGCCGGGATAATCGGCATGGGAGGTGCAGGTTTTCCGACACACGTCAAGCTGTCGCCGAAGGATCCTTCAAAGATCCATTATGTTATTGCCAACTGTGCGGAGTGTGAGCCTTATCTTACTTCCGATTACAGGAGGATGATCGAGGAGCCTGAGAAGCTCGTTGCCGGTCTGAAGATCATTCTCTGTCTGTTTGAGCATGCAAAGGGGATACTTGCCGTTGAAGACAACAAACCCGACTGCATCAGGCTTCTAAAGGATCTGTGCATAAATGAGCCGAGGATAAGCGTCAAAGTCCTGAAGACGAAGTATCCTCAAGGCTCTGAGAGGCAGCT
>JAILNQ010000006.1 GCA_024691425.1 Lachnospiraceae bacterium | reverse complement strand
ATACTACATAGAAGAGGAATAACAGAACCAGATAACCGACCGTTTTCTCATTGTTTTATGGCCGCATGATAAAATTATGCGAAAATAAGAAAAGCGGGTGGAAAACCAAGAGTTTCACACCCACTTTGTCTACAGTCTGAGACGGCGGGCAATGCCCGCCGCCTCTTGCTAAAGTCTCTGTCAGACTATCTCGTCCGTCGTTCCGTCGTCCTTGACGATCTCTACTTTGCATCCGAATCCGAGAGCGGCTACGGTGCCTGCGATCAGCGCCCACGGCGCCGCCGCGAGTCCGACGATTCCGCCGATGATCCCGACATTTACGGGAATCTTCAGCACTGCCTCACCGTCCTTCGAAACCTGGATCTTGTCGACGTTTCCTTCCTTGACCTTGTTCTTGAGCTTCTCGATCAGGTCCTTGACGTTGTCGCCGGCTTTCTTCGTATCGGGATTGATGAGCTTAACTGCCTCATCGACGTCCCCGTCCGCCTTCTCGAGCGCTTCCTTAGCCGCGCTATAGTCAACTCCTGTGAGCTCCATTACCTTTTCTACTGCTTCGAGCGTAATCTGCATGATTTTCTCTCCTTTTCATTTATATTGAATGCGTTTACGTTACCTGTAAGGCTTGTGATCAGGCGCCTACTGCCGTGCCCGCTATGCCTGCGATCAGTATGATCGGCAGCGCCAGGAATATCATTCCTCCGAATATGAGGCTCAGCACTATAACCGGAAGGAAAATCAGGAACACTGAAACCTTCAGTATGCCCCAGCCTACCTTGAGCGCCAGCACGAGCAGCTTGCCGAAGATCATCATGAAAAGCACAAGCGAGATTATAGTTAACATATTGCACACCTCCTTCGTTTTCTATAGCTGCATTGTACAGCCCATTCATTAATCCGTCTTTTAACGTTCATTAAAATTGAATTAAAAGATCAGGACCGCTCTGCCTTGCTACAAACAGATTATACAGCCCTGATCGTTTGCGTTTACATACCCGGTTCGGCATAATAGGTACCCCTATTTTGCCTCCGGGGAAAAATCATTTCATCCCCTGTTATTTTCCGATCTGTACGTTGATGTCGCCCGACGACGTCTTGATCTTTATATTTCCGTCTCCGCTGCCTTCTGACACAAAGCTCTTCTCGGTCACGGTTTTGTTCACTGCGATGTCGCCGGATGATGAGCTGATATCGTAAGAATATGTGCTGCTGTCGCCGTTAAGTCCGATCTCGAGCTCACCTGAGCTTGTATCGCATGATAATTCCTTAAGCTCGGAATCGAATATGTTTATGTCTCCCGATGATGCCGCGCATGTCATGCTGCCGGCGGAAAGTCTGAGGAAGTTGGTCTCGCCGGATGATGTCGAAATGCTGATCTTATCGGCTTTGACCTTGTCGCCGTTTATATCGCCCGAGCTTGTTGTTATAGCCAGATCCGAGCTTTCTAAACCGTTCATCGAAAGGCTTCCTGAACTTGCGGTGACCGTCAGTCCGGCTCCTTCCACATTTTCGAAAAGAAGGTCTCCTGAACTCGACTTCACCTCTCCCGATATCTTCACACCGCTGATAAGAAGATCTCCCGAGGATGATTTCAGTTTTGCTTCTATTTCCTTGCTTCCTTCAGGAACCGTGATAGTGTATGTGTCTAGATCATCAGCGAATCCGAAGTCGAATATCACGAAATTCGCCTTGCTCGGCTCTTTGACCGAAAGGCTTCTCCCGCTCTGCTCCACCTCTGGTTCCTCGCCCTTTCTGGTCTTGTATCTGAGGGAGAACTTATCTCCTTTAACTATGCTCACGTCCACTGATGACACATCGATCGTGAGCGAGTCGAACTCGTCAATATCCATTGTCTCTTCAGATATCTCCGTCGAAACTCCGCTGTGACCGTTCCCGAACCTCAGGCTCATCGCGCCCTTTCCCCCGAAAGCGAAACCGAGGGCCGTTATGGCTGCTCCTGCCGCGAGCATTATAGCCGCGGCTATTAAGATTATCTTTACTGTTTTATTCATGATCAGTTCTCCTCTACATTTTTAACAGAATCCCTGCGGAATATCTTGTTCACGATAAGTCTCGTGAGGAAGTACACTCCTAAACCTAAGAGCACTCCCAATGCCAGCGTGCAGAGTCCCAGGCCGAAAACTACCGCCTTCTGGGCAATACCGGGTGCCGTCCATGCGAATATGAGGCTTGCTGCGCCGCTGATCACGAGTGCCGCGGCAGTGACTGCGGCCGTGATGATGAGCGCGAGCACAACGATTATAAGTGATACCGCAACCGCCAGGACCGCTATTCCGAGCGGAAGCGATATCGGGAGGGAAAGAAGTCCGAGCACCGAAAGCCATACTACCGTAGCATGTCCTTTAACAGTCTTGTTCTCCTCGTACTCGTCAACGTGCTTCTGCGTGCACTCATCAAGGATCTTCTTCGCGGCATCCTTTGCTGTTCCGAGCCGTGCAGTCACATCCTCGTTCTCATCGACTTCCATGTCGCTCATAAGTTCCGTGTAATACTCGATCGCATCTTCCCTGTCTTCCTTAGGTATGTATTTGAGACGCTTCTCAAGTTCTTTGATGTATTCAGTCCTGTTCATCGCCGCTACCTCCGTCAGTTTGTGTTTGGGCATCCTTTACGGGAGCGACGAGCTCGTCTATCTTTTCCTTATAGATCTTCCACTCCGCCGCATAATAGTTCAGAAGTTCCTTCCCTTCGTCCGTTATCGCATAGTACCGTCTGTTCCGTCCGCCGAAAGGCTCATCATATGTCCTCAAGTGTCCTGATTTCTGAAGCCGCCGAAGCACCGGATAAAGCGTTGATTCCGATATGTCGACGATCTGCCGCATCTTCTGGGTCAGCGTGTATCCGTATGAATCCTCGTTATTGACGATCCCGAGCACGCATGCGTCCAGCAGCGGCGCTGTCAGCTGATATGTCATACCGATTTCCTCCTTGCTGTTTTTCTCTGAATATGTCTTATATCATTTTCTGTATGATACTATACGCTGTATAATATTGTTTGTCAACAGGTATTTTGTTTTTTTTCATAAAAACGCGCAAAAGGCTTGATTTTACAACAAAAAATCCCCTCCTGCCGGCCGATGTTTTCCGGAATTCCGGATATGATCAGCCTCACAAGAGAGGAAAAAATCATAATATATATAATAAGGTCCGGATTGCTCTATCCGTTAATGACCGTCTTCACGTCAGATTCAAGATAAGGATTGATCCTTGCTATGAGCTCGGAGTCCTTCAGCATTTCCGACAGGTCGTATGCTATGTCCTCGGAAAGCCCGATGACGTGATCCGTAAGATTCGGGCGGTTCGGATGGTACCGTTTGCCTTCCCAGGCCTTGCGGCTCCCTTCGATATCCGCCAGTTCCTGTATGCGTCCCGAGAAAATCCCTTCTCCGTCCAGTTCAGTCAGCGCTCTGAACGACCACTTATAATACGGCATGTACACGCGTTTCAACAGGAAATACAGCTCCATCGCCGCCATCATCCCCTTCGTCCTGCATGCACTGGCCGCCACGGTATCGTTTCTCGACATGCATCTCGCATAGTTGACCTGCAACGCCGCCGAGAACTCGTGCATCTTCTCCGCTATGCGGATACGCCACACCCTTTCAGGGTAATAGCTAAGAAGCAGTTCGCGGAACTGCGTGAACTCGCCGGGGATATCACAGTAGATCTCGCCGTTAACCGCCGTGGCAAGGCATGAGTGGTCAAGCCTAAGCCACTGTTCTTCCGTCATCGTGCAGTTTTTCGTATCGCAGTCTATCAGAAGTATGTTCGAGTAAAAATCATGCACGGTCATGACCCCACGCCTCTCGCGGAGCCGTTCGGTATAGTATTTCCGCTCTTTTTCGGCCACGAGTCCGTCATATGCCTCGGAAAGATCTTTTCCAAATTCGGCCATGTCCTGATCGGTCAGCCAGAGGCAGACTCCCGTCCCGAAGTCATGATCCTTCGATATAGCGTCATCATATCCGAAACAGTCCGATCCTTCACCCGCAAGGCCTGCAGCTATCCTGTCCACATGGTCCGGGAACTTTTCGAGGATCATACCCTTAACATGATCCTCGTAGAATCTCCTGTTCTTCATCATGACTTCTGATCCTGATCTGTCAGTCATTTCCTGCATAATAAATTCCGCACGTTTCCTTTACAGTGATCTGTCAGGCCTCGGGGAAATTTTCACCGAGAAACTTCTCTATCAGTCCGTTGATCTTTTCCGGCTCGTCCGTGTTGGAATTGTGTCCCGCGCCCTCTATCCATTCGATGGGAATCCCGGAATGTTTGTGCCAGGCCCTGCTGTATCTGATGCAGGAGCCTGCGCGGTCCTTCGTCCCGCAGATGAGAAGTGCAGGGCATTTTATCTCGTACGGCCGGTCCGCTTCCATCGCTTCGGCGAGGATCCTGAAGCCGTGGCCCGCGATTTTCGCGTAGCGCTCCTGATCTCCCTCGTATACGGTCATCATGTCGCGCATGAGCTTTCTGCCGTACGCTGACTGAGCCACTTCTTCCGTGCCCTGCTTTACGAGGAGCTTCCACGGATAATGCCTGTACACGGGCTCCATGCGCTTTAGAAGCCAGATCTCCGCGGCAGTAACGTACTGCCTCTGAAGCGGCGCAGAGTCAACGGAGATGAAGCCTGTAAGCTTTTCGGGGAAAAGTTCCGCGTATGCCTGCGAGACATATCCTCCCATGGACTGCCCGATCAGAACGGGCTTCGAAAATCCCTCGCTGTCAAGAATCGCATCGAGCCATCTGGCCTTATCCATCAGGGAAAAATCCATTCTGAACGGCCACGACGACGCATGACCCGGCGCATCCCATACGAGCAGCGGCCTCTTCCCTAAAAAATGAGCGGTCTGCTTCTCGAACAGACGGTGGTCCGCCGTAAGTCCCGGCAGGAAAACGAGCTGCGATCCCGGCACGCCTTCCTGGCTTATCCAGTAATGTATGTCCCCGCATGGGGTTGTGTATACTTTCTCAGTAAGCATCGATTTTCCTCTCCGGGCTTTGCGCCAGATTCTGTCAGCTCTCTGGTTTTTCTGCCGTTTTCGTCGTCAGGATAAAAACCTGCCGCTTTATGTATCTCTCAAAGCTATTTCTATGTTCTTTCTGCGCTAATTCTGCGGTTATCCGCGACGCTGACTGTTTCGGCTGATTGAGCTGAAAAATCACGCTTCGATCTCGTCAACGCTCTTTACAACCTTGCCGTCCGCGCTTGAAGCACCCTCAATGTAAGGACTCAGCTTCTCTATGGTCTTTCCTATGTCGCTTCCGCCTGAAGTCGCAAAGACCTTAACCTCCTTGCCTGTCCAGTCATAGCCTTTGCAGAACGTGTTTATGACGTTAGGCGCGCCCCAGTACCAGATCGGGAATCCGAGGTATATCTTTTCGTAGTCTGCGAAATTCTCAACATTTCCGCTGACCGGAACGTCCTTCTTGCCCATCTTTTCCTTATTGCAGCGGCTCACAGGATTTGTCCATTTGATGTCGGCCTCGGTGTACGGTTCCTCAGGCACTATCTCGAAGATGTCTGCCCCGAGCCTTGCAGCGAGCTCCTCTGCAACCTTTTTCGTGTGTCCCTGTGCGCTGAAGTATGCTACGAGTGTCTTCATGTTTTTCTCCTTTCAAAAACTTGAATCATTCTTTGTCATTTTCTTATGATGTATATGTATCTCGCCATTTTCTGGGCGAACTGCTCGAAGGATCCGGTTACGCAGTCCGTCTGGAGAAGCAGAAGTTCAAACCAGTCAGCGTTCCCTTCTTCCTCAAAATCCTTTCTGTACCGCAGTGCCGTCTGCCTCTTCTTTTTAAGAAGATCATAGGTCTCTTCCGTTATATTCTCTGACTCATACCTTATCCCTGTTTTCTGCAGGGATTTTGCAAGGATGGTCGCACCAGGGCCGTCCGTCTTCGGCATCACATCTCCTTCCTGATAAAAGATGATCATCACGCCGTTCTTCTTCAGCCATCCTATGGCATGCAGCAGGAACTTTTCCATGTCAGGCGCAAAATATATCGTATCCATCGAGGTTATCACGTCAAAGCTTTCCGGCGGATATTCTGTTTCTCCCATGGCTCCCTGCCGAAAATCCGCTTTCTCCCCCGACATTTCCTTCGCTGCTTTTATTGCGTTTCCGGAGTAATCGAATCCGTGTATGAATATGCCGGTCCTTCTCTGCAGATACCGGAGCATCTTCCCGTTTCCGCATCCGATATCGAGAACATGAACATCATCTCCTGCAGGGATCAGGTCAATGATCCTTTCGACCTGTTTCATGTCACTGAAACCGTCCTGGGAAAAATCCTCTCCGAAAGCATCTTTGCAGAACCTTCCGAACGCGAGCGATTTTCCGGCCATATCATAAAAACGCTCATATTCATCATAAAAGAGCAGGCCGTCTTTTCTCATTCTATGTTTTCTTTCATTATTCTTGCGGATCGCAAACACCGCTGATTTTTCCTGTGCCTTCCCTGCCGCACAGCTCCCAGAACGCGACTGCGCTCGATGCCGCCACGTTCAGAGAATCCACTCCGTTCGCCATCGGTATTATCGCGACATGATCGCTCGCTGCTATTGTCTCTTCCTTCAGGCCGGAGCCTTCAGCTCCGAAAATCAGCGCTTTTCTTGGATTTTTCTTCAGTACCGGATCGGTCAGCGGAACTGCATTCTCCGTCAGAGCCAGTGATATTACGGTGAATCCATAATTATGCAAAAGATCTGTAACATCCGTATCCTTCAGAATATATGCCCATGGGATCATGAACACCGTACCCATTGAAACCCTTGCGGATCTTCGGTAGAACGGGTCCGTCGACCTTCTTGTCATAAGCACGGCATCGGCTCCGAGCGCCGCCGCTGACCGGAATATTGCACCAACGTTCGTCGGGTTCACGATGTCCTCAAGAACTGCTACGCACCCTGCATTTTCAAGCAGGTCTTCAGGTTCCGGAAGGTCTGGCCTTTCAAATGCCGCAAGCAATCCCCTTGTGAGGTTGAATCCCGTTATTGCGTTTATCACGGACAGTTCGGCCTCAAAAACCGGTGCATCTCCGGCTTTTTCAAGAATTTCTTTTACCGCGCCGTTTTGAAGCGATGAGCTCTCCGCGAAAAAAGAGACCGGCTTCGCGCCCATCGACATTGCCCTTTCTATGACCATCGGAGTCTCTGCTATGAATATCCCTGCATCCGGCTCGTTTATATGGTATAGCTGCGGCTCGCTGTATTCAGTGTAGAGCTTTACTCTCTTATCTTTTATATCATCGATCCTGATGGTAGCAAAAGTGCTCATTGTGCCTGCGCTTTCTTCTTCTCATACTCTTCTATGACGTTCTCTATTATGTCGCAGGCGGCCTCGATAGTGGCTTTGCATCTTACCTGGGGTTGAAAAGACTGGGGTTTTATGTCCTTGCAGAGCACCGAGCCGTATTTTCTGTTGAATTCCTGTATGAGCATCGCTGTAACCGGCTTAATGTCCGCGCTCTCGTGCGCTTTCTGCTCAACATATTTCATTGAAAGGATCGAGACGGCAGACAGTATAGCCCCGCAGGTGTTTCCCGTCTGGATCCCTGCACCGAACCCTCCGAATGCTATCATATCCCTGTCATGAAGCCCCAGACCGTAATACTCATTCCCTGCCCTGATTATCGTCTCCGCGCAGTTATAGTTCTGTTCATAGTAGTACTTCTCATAAAGGTCTTTGAGCATGATTTTTCTCCTGTTTTCTTGTATATGGCTATTTTGCCCTTTATCTGCCCCATTTGGGCCTTTTTATCTTTTCGGCTATGATTTTCCCGTTTTTGATGCGAAAATCGATTTATGGGGCGGATTCTGGGGCTATTTTTTACTTTTTTGTATTATAGCATACCCCT
>JAILNQ010000085.1 GCA_024691425.1 Lachnospiraceae bacterium | reverse complement strand
CCGACCTTGTAGTTCACATGATCGATCTTAACGCCTGAAAGCGGGCTCGTCAGAGTACGCACGTCCTTGCTCTGTATAGTTCCGGTCGTGCTTATTGCCTTGGATATATCCATGCGGGTGATTTCCGCCGTAGTGGTGCTGCTCTGGTTCATCGCATCCATCACCATGTTCTTCGCCTGGATGACTTTATACACGATAAAACCGGCGATACCGAGTATTACTGCGGCTATCACCACCCACTTGATCCATTTTCCTTTTTTCTTTCGGAAAGTCTTTACCGATACAGTCCCGTCATCCCCATATATATCGGAACTCTTCCGGCTAGAACTGCTGTCCTTTATCTCGGACGAAATGTCAATGATATCCGAACCGTCATCATCCGGATAGTAATCATTCCCCAATATTAGATCCTCCGTTTACGACAAACCCTTATTGTCCCTCATTTCCCCTGATGCCGCTGCATGTTTCCCCCTTCATGCTCTGACATCACAAAATATTGTACTACATATTTTATGTAAACACAATATGCATTATGAATATTATTCAAATTACAAGGTCTGTTATCGGATGGAGCAACCTTAATCTGAACAGGATGAAATGTGCTATAATCACTGTATGAACAGAAGATATGGAATAAACGTGAAAAAATGGTGCCGCGCGCACGAAGCGGAAGTTGAAGAAGCCGAGAAGAACTGCACATCCCCGGATGAGCTTCGCTCTCTTTACGAACTGCATGAAAAGAGGCTTTCATGGCTTATGCATGAACGCCTCATTCATCTTATCGTACTGCTCATAACTGTCATTCTCGTAGTATTTGCGATGAGCCTGCTGCTCTTCCTGCCCGAGACGCTCCCTGCATCGCTCCCGATGTTCGCGATCGTCTTCGTTCTCGCAATTTTCTATGTCAGGCACTACTTCTTCCTCGAGAACACCGTCCAGTACTGGTACACCATCTCCGAAAAGCTCGAATCAGCTGTCTCCGCCTTTGGCGAACAGAAGCTTTAAAAAGATCGGAGTGACGACTGAAGAAACTATTATGAGAAGTATGACGGCCGGGAAATATACTGAATCGAGAACTCCCGCCGAAAGCCCCATCTGTGCCACAATGAGCGCCACTTCGCCGCGCGTCATCATTCCGGTTCCTATCCTCAGAGAATCCATCCATTTATATCCGCACACTTTCGCCGCAAACCCGCAGCCGATGACTTTCGTTACAAGCGCTACGAGAATGAAGCAGACGCTGAATCCGAGTATCGACAGGTTCAGGCCCGAAAGGTCGGTCTTAAGTCCGATGCACGCGAAGAAGACCGGGCCGAAAAGCATGTAGCTGCTGATGTCTATCTTCTTCTCGACATACTCGGTATCTTTTATTGTGCACAATACTATGCCCGCTGCATACGCACCGGTTATGTCCGCGATCCCGAAAAACTTCTGCGCGGCATATGCAAGAGCGAAGCAGAATGCGAGGCTGTAGATAGGTATCCTCTGCGAATGCGGATGCTTCGCGTCTAGCCACTCCATCGCCTTGTGCACTACCATTCCAACGCCGAGAGCGACAACGAAGAACGCGGCGATCTTCACGAGAACCATGCCGACGTTACCGCCGCCTCCCGCGCTTCCGACAACACAAGTGAGAACGACTATTCCGATGACGTCATCTATTACCGCGGCGCCGACTATCGTTGTGCCGACCTCGCTCGAGAGCTTTCCCATCTCCGAAAGAGCGGCCACCGTGATCGAAACGCTCGTTGCGGTAAGTATAGTGCCCATGAACAGCGCCGTGTAGAATGACTGCGAAGGCGGCATGGCAAATCCATAGAAGATCCCGTAGAGTACGAAGCCTCCGACCAGCGGAACCGCGACTCCGACTGCCGCTATGACGAACGATTTGAGCCCTGATTTTTTCAGCTGCTTTAAGTCCGTTCCGAGCCCCGCAGAGAACATCAGCATGATCACGCCGATCTCGGCGAAGATCTCCAACACGTCATCCGGCTTTACGAGATTAATAACGGCAGGCCCCACAAGAAGACCTGCCAGTATTTCACCGACGACCTGCGGCGCACCTATCCTCCTTGCAAGAAGGGCGAACGCCTTGGCCGTAAATATCAGTATCGCAAGATTGAGCAGTATAGTATAGTCCATGAAAAACCTCCCGCAATCCCTGCTGTGTTTACATGTCGTCAGTCATTTCGAACTCGTCGATGACGACTTCCTCTTCCTCCTCATCCTCGGATGTGGCAACCGGTACGAACTCACTCATGTATGCGTCCGCCGGAAGTCCTGCCATGAGCTCCGGTATGTTGATGACGATTCCGTCGATGCCGTAAGGAATAGGCATGCTGACTTTAGCGGAATGAGGATCAGCGCCTTTTTCGTCCGTGATCTCGAGAGTAACCGACAGAGTCTGTCCTATCAGATCCGTCATGCCTCTCTCATCCTCGGCGAGCTTGGCAACCTTCTCCTTGTCCTTTATTATAGCGACCTTGTAAAAGCTTTCGTATTTCTTTCCGTCGTACTCGGCCGTCTTGTTGTCGAAGTATATCGTATGTCCGCGTCCTATGATGAACATCACCGCCGCTATGGCCACTATGATCACTATGGCCGCTATGCGGAATAATAGCTGTCTTTTATTTTCCATGACTTTCCTTTCCGTCAGCAAATCTTCTAAGCTCACGCATCTGCCTGCGAGGATTCACCCATCTCCTCGGATTCCTGCGCTTCTTTGAGTCTCATCGATGCCGCGCTCTTGGCTTTGCGCTTGTTCGTTTCATACATTATGAGCGCTACCGTGATGACCGCATATGAAACGAACACACGGAAGTATTCTCCGATCATCGAGTCGCCCGTTATGTATGCGCCCGCGCGCGGAGCTACGATGAACATCGTGTGGAACAGCACTACTCCGAGGAAGACGTTTCCTATCGAAGCTTTGTCGACCGATGCACCGCCGACGAGAAGCGCCGCTATGCAGAACATTCCGATCTGGCTATGTGCCGTGTAGGTCGCGATGTTGCCCATGTTCTGAAGGTATATGATCATGCCGAGTCCTGCGAGCACCGTGGAGATGACTATCGAAATGATCCTCGTGCGCTCAACGTTGATGCCGGCATCCCTTGCGACTTCCATATCCTGTCCGACCGCTCTCATGTCCTGGCCGAGCTTCGTCCTTCGAAACCATATGATTATGAAGCACATTATCGCAATGAGAATGAATGTCAGCACAGGGATTTTCACCCCTGCTATGTTGACTGCGAGCATGTTGTCGAGCTTCTGGCGCATTGACAGAAGAGACACTGTGTTCCTGATGCCGTATCCTCTTGGAAGCTTTATTGAAGAGTGCTTTATCGGGATGACTTTTCCCATGAGGAACAGCACTATGAGCTGATATATACCGTTTACGAAGAACGCCATGATGTAGCTTGTGATCATCTCGCGTCCCTTTGCACGGTTAAGTATCTTTCCGCAGAATACTCCGAGCAGTACAGATATAGGCACGGAGATTATCGCCGCTAAAATCATTCCGGGCACGCTCACTATCTGCCAGTCGCATACGAGTATAAGCGCTATCTCGGCCGCCATGGCACCGAGCGTCATTCCGAAGTTCAGTCCCATTCCCGCCATTATCGGGATAAGGAGACTCAGTATCAGGAAGGAGTTACGTCCCATCCTCGTGATTATCTCGTTGATCAGCATCTTCGGCGACAGTCCCGAAAGCGGGATGCAGACCGCACATATGATTATGAACATGATCGGCACGGAGGCCTGCCTTAAGTTTATCTTATCCTTTATCTTCATCTTGATGCCTCCGTCTTTCTCGTGAGGGCGAACAGGATCATTCCCATCGAGGCGATTATCCTGATGACCTCAGACATATCCATGTGTATTATGTTGTTCATGACGGTCGGCGTCATCGTTACTATACCCTGGAAGAGGATCGTGCCGACTATGACGTTCATGATGCTTGCCTTGTTGACCGAAGCGCCACCGATGAGTATCGCGGATACTGCAGGCAGTGCCATGTAGAAAGGCGCCATGTAGAGCTGAATGAACCCGAAGCCCTGTTCATACACGAGTATTCCGATAGCCGCGAGCCATGTTGACATGATGACTGAAAGCATCCTGATCCAGTCAACGTTTATGCCTGCTGCCTTTGCGAACTTGGGGTTCGATCCGACCGCCGTCATCGCCGTGCCGGTCCTTGTATGAAGGAATGCCCAGATCGCGAACGCAAGAAGCGCGAAGAACAGGAGCGTTCCCGTAGGTATCGAGATGTTTCCGATGTTTATCTGCGCTATCCCTGCAAGCGCCTGATCGAAATAGCCTTCGAGCGAGATCGTCGTACGAAGTCCTTTTCCGGCAAGTCCCCATACCATGTTAGGGCTATGATACGGAAGCACGAGCCACATCATGCACATGAGCGATACGGACGAAAATCCTACGTATGTAGCGATCATCATCTCGCCGCCCTTTATCTTTTTGAGGAGCCATCCGTAAAGCGCACCGAACACGAGCGCGAACGGAGTGGCTATGATTATTGCCATAAGGAATGACAGGCCGCCGGTAAAACCGAGCTCTATCGAGAGCGTGGCTCCGAGCAGTCCCGATATGATCCCGAGCGGAAGTCCGAAGTTAAGGCCGCAGCCCGAATGCACCATCGGCACCATTGCCAGGACCAGAATACCGTTCCAGCTGAAACGGTTGATTATGTTCGATATCTGTGTCGGAAGATCCGAACCCACGAACGGGGCTATTATCAGAAGCAGCACCAGGAATCCCGTGATTATGAGCCTTGGCAGCCCGAATTCCTTGAATGATGCCGTAATTCTCTCTTTCATCGTCATAATACCACTCTTTCCTATATTACTCCCATAAGCATAAGGGTTCCGAAGTCCTCGGTCGTGCTGTCCGCCGGAAGTATTCCGGATATGCGTCCGCCTGAGACTATCGCTATCCTGTCGCATATCTGCCTCAGCTCTTCGAGCTCCGAAGAGACCATCACGACTGTTACTCCGCTCTCACGGTTGAAACGTCTCAGCGCTTCGAGCACGAGAGCCTTCGCGCCGACGTCTATTCCTCTCGTGGGCTCCGATACGAAAAGAAGCCTCGGTTCGAGAGCGAATGCCTTCGCAAGGCACACCTTCTGCTGATTTCCGCCCGAAAGCTCTTTAGCGTTCTGTTTCGAGCTCGTGCATTTGATCTGCAGTTCGTCTATGTACTTCTCTGTGACCTCTCGGATGGCTTTTTCATCTCTCCAGTTGATGAGGCCGCCGAGGTATTTTTTCAGGAACTTGTTCTGTATCTGCATTGCCGGGAATGCGACGTTCCATTCGAGCGATTCGTCGAGCAGGAGTCCCACTCCTCTTCTGTCCTCGGACACGAATGCAAACGAAGAATCAAGGCACACGCGCGGGCTGTTCAGCGGGATTTCCTTCCCGTCGAACTCAACTCTTCCGCCTGCTTCATAGAGTCCCATGATGCCGTTCGGTATACCGAGCTTGCCCTGTCCGGCAAGTCCGCCGATTCCGAGTATCTCGCCTTCCTTTACGTCAAGGCTCACGTTCCTGACAGTCTCTCCGGGCATGTCGACCCAGAGCTTCTCTATTTTCAGGACCGTCTTTGAATCTTCGGTGTTTCTTATCTCACGCTGCGATGTGCTAGCGTTCATCTCACGGCCTACCATGCGTTTTGTGATCTGCGTGATGCTCGTTTCAGATGAAGGCACGCATTCAACGAGCACGCCGTCCCTCATGACTGCTACCGTATCGCATACCGTCAGTATTTCCTGTAATCTATGTGTAATGAAGATGACTGAAATGCCGCGCTCCGACATGCTCTTTATCGAATCGAGAAGAGCCACTGCCTCACGTTCCGTAAGAACCGCCGTAGGCTCATCGAGGATGAGAAGCCTCAGCTGCTCCTTTGAAAGCTCTCTCGCGATCTCCGTGAACTGCTTGTGTCCAACGGGCATCGTGTTGATCATCATATGGCGGTCTATCGCGACTCCCATCTTGTCAACGGCTTCCCGTGCGCGCTCATCCATAGCGCCTCGATCGAGCGTGTTCAGTCTGTCTCCGAAAATTTCCGAAATAAAATTATACTTTTCGGGTTCGCGGTTCAGCAGGATGTTCTCCGTGGCATCAAAGCCGGGGATAAGCGAGAACTCCTGATGGACCATGCCGATGCCGGCCTCGATGGCTTCAAAGGGTGTGGAGAAGCTGACCTTCTGCCCGTCAAGGTAGATGTCGCCTTCGTACCCTCCGGTCTCGGCGATGTCCGTCGCTCCGAAAAGTATTTTCATGAGTGTTGATTTTCCAGCACCGTTCTCCCCGCAGAGTCCGAGCACTTCTCCGGCCTTGAGCTCAAGGTTGATGTCCGCAAGAACCTGGTTGCCGAAGAAATCTTTCTTTATGCCCTGCATCTTAAGAAGCGGTGCACCATTTGTTTCCATCAGTTATTACATTACCTTTCCAAAAATCAAAAAAATCAGGCGGGGACCGGCGCCTTGCACCGGTCCTCACCGCCTTAGCTTTTGCTGATCACTTGATTGTGAAGTACTTCTCGGGAACCTCGATCTTCGTTGCGCCCATGTAATGTCCGGGATCGCCCATGATATAAGTATCCTGGTAGATGAGGATCGTGTTGTCGGCCTTAACGCCTGTATCAGCGTTCGTGTACTTGCTTCCGTTCCACTCTGCGCCGGGTGAGAATACACCGTATGCCTTTGAGATATCGTCGATGTCTGTAAGTTCGCTCTCACCTAAGATGACGTTTCTGGCATGCTCTGCAAGACCTGCGGAAACAGTGTAGCCGTATGAATATGCCCATGTTCCGAATCTGCCTGCGCCGCCCTTTTCAACAACTGCGGATTCAACCTTAGCAAGGATCTTCTCGAAGTCTCCTGCTTCCTGTGTAAGGTCAAGTCCGAGAGCTCCGGGATAACCCATGAGAGGTGAAGGAAGGTCTGCTTCGATGAAGTATCCGCCGCACTCAAGGAGCATCTTAAGAAGAGGCTCTGTGTGAGCGTCATTCGTACAGAAGTAAGCACTGTTCGTGCCGTACTTGTCAACCCACTCAGGAACATGCTCAAGAATGTAAGCCTGTGCACCGGGAACACCGACATCAGTTGTCGGGTCGGGAGCCGTCTCCATCTCGAACTTCATTCCGAACTCTTCACATGCAGCCTTCATGATAGCTACACGTCTTGACATTGTCTCGTAAGACATATGACGAGGGAATGAGATATGAACGAAAGTATCGCATCCGAGCTCATGAGCCGTACGGATCATAAGGTATCCTCTTGCTACGAAGTCGTTGTTTACAACGAGGTCAGCAGCGGAACCGATCTCAGGAAGGTCCTCGTGAGACTCACCTGCAAGACAGAGGATGTCAGGTCTTCTTTCCTTGATCTGACGGAATGCCTCGGTCGTGCCGGGGATAGCCTGGTTAACGATGATGGCCTTCATGTCCGGATCATCAGAGAGGTTAACGATCGTCTGGATCGTTGTCTCAAGCTCTTCCGTGAAGTTGTCGGGATAGATAGCAAGAATGACCTTGTCCTCGCCGTACTTAGCCTGGAAAGCCTCAGCTCCTCTTCTGTCGTCCTCTGACTGTGAAACTGAACCGGTTACGATACCGATGTGGAAATCATCGCCTGCGCTTTCGGTTTCAACAGCGTCCTCAGCTGCTTCCTCAACAGCCTCAGCTGCGTCTTCAACTGTCTCTTCAACAGTTTCTGCGGCATTCTCAACGCTCTCGATCGTTGCAGTTCCCGTGCTCGTAGCACATCCTGCAAGCGTTAAGACCATTGCACTTGCCAAAAATACACTAACAATTTTCTTTTTCATAGATTCCTCCTTAAAAAATTGAAAAAAATTACCTATAATATTATACACATTCCTCAACTATTTGCAATGCGTAAGTGCAGCATATGCTTCCCCGATTTCCTTATGAGTTCAAGGTTTTCCTCAAGCTTCATCCTCTCATCTGCACTGACCTCCATCCCGGAGTAGAGGATTTTCTCGTAGAGAGTGCCGAAATCAAGAAATCCGGGCGGTACCTTATCTTCCACGCGGATCACGTATTCCGACAGCGTCTCGCTCTCGCCTCTTGCAAGTCCCCTGCGCTTTAAGAGTATCATGCACTGCCTGCAAAGATAGAGCGCTTTTAGCCTCTCATCCATGCGGGCATATCTTTTTTTCTTCAGGATGCCGTCTGCCATGAAGATCAACAGCGCGAACATCACGACGAAAATCACGGGAACGGCGATCTTCTTCCAGTCAAAAGGCTTCTCATCGGCAGCATCATGTTCGCCGGCATCACCTTCTGTTTCTGCCGCATCGCCGATGTTCTCCGGGCCCTTGTACGGACTTCCTCCTGACTCTCCCGGCGTCTTCCATGCCGGTGCCGCAAAGATGCCTCTCATCCCCGGCGTAGGCTCGAACGGGAGCCATCCGATCCCGGCAATGTATGCCTCGGGCCATGCATGCGCATCAACCGACATGACTTCCGTATGCATCTTCCCATCCGTTTCCGTCCTGTATCCCTGCACATAGCGCGCCGGAATGTCATAAGCCCTCGCGAGCAGAACAAAAGCAGTCGCGAAATAGCTGCAGTATCCTTCCTTCTTCTCGAAGATCAGATAATCGAGAAAATCCGCAGAGCCTTTTATCGTTTCAGGAAGCGTTCCGGGGCTTTCCGTGTAGCTGAATGATTTCAGCATCGCCTCGATGCGTGAAAGCTTCTCGTAATCGGATGACGCGCCTTCGAGCACACCGTCCATGTATTCCTTCGTCTTCTCTGATATCGGCGTCTTCGGAAGATAATCTTCGTATACGTCATCGCGGTACGCTTCGTAGTCTTCATATGCAAAGCCCCCGCCGGAAATCCCAAGCGCTTCTGACGCTTCAGACCATTCGCTCTTATCCGGTTCATGTCCGCTCTCAAGGAGCGGTGCAAACTCAGGTGAGTTCACGTTCAGCTTATAGTATGAAACCTCCGTGCCGCTTTTGTGCTTCAGCGTTCCGGGAATGCACTTCGACGGCAGGAACTGATCCGTTCCGTAAGAATCCTGTTCCAGCGTAAGGTCCACAGTAAGGGCGAGGGCCTTAGAAACTTCACCGTCACTGCCGACAAGCGCGCTCACCGTCTCTGCAGTTTCAAGATTTCTTTCCTCTTCGCCGTATTCGCGCGTATAATCCCAGTTCTGCCCGTCAAAGCTGTCATATACCCTGCCGGTAAGATAAAGGTAAGGATCCGCCGCTTTCGACGTCTTGATGTCCATGACTTTGTAGCCTATGCCGGTAAGGCTTGAGCCAAAGCCCGCCCTGTCAGAAAAACCGATGAAGGGCGTATCCGAATCCCATCCTTTCCCGCTGAGCCTGTCATTGATCTTCGCGACAGAACCCATGACAGATTCGGTGATGCTCCTGACAAAGCCCCAGTCATAAGGCTTCTTCGGTGTCCATAAAAGAGCCGACGCAATGACTATCACGATGATGAACGGCGAAACAGAAACGAGATGCTCGCCATCTCCCCTGCCGCCTTCCTTCACCGAGCGGTGCTGCACCGTGTCGGCAAAAACGATCAGAGTGTATGCGAATACCGCGCAGACAGTGATTTTCGATAAGCTTACTGAAAATGCCGCAAAACCTATGAGCATGGCAGTTCCGGCCAGAGCCGCGGCTGTCTTCAGAACACGGTAACGTTCAGCAAGATAACAGATTATCGCAGCTGCCGCCGCGGAAAGTGCAGCTTCGGCTATCCATATATGGCTCGCAAGGAAATCGATTCTTTCGGCACGCGGATGATACAGGATCACTGCGAGAAGAACGATGGCGGCCGTCCCGGCGATGAGCACTTTCTCGCGCAGCTTTACATGCCTGATGACCGCGATGACAACGGCCGCAGCGGCTGAAAACGCGACAAATACAGGGCCGCTAACTTCCTCTCCTGCTATCGGAAGAAGCGATGAGACTGCAATAGCGAACGGTATGAGAAAAAGCATGTCATAGATCAGTCCGATGATCATAGCACGTCCTCCGTGGGCGCCTTCGTCCCGACAGGAATGACTTCGATCCCGCCGGTTTCTCCGGCCGCATCCGCATTATCGTCCGCGAGATAGACTCTCACGGGGACATGGGCTACATTCATTCTTCCGATGAGGTCATGCTCACGCGCGCTGAAGCGGATGAGCACGGGAATGATTATGCTGTACTGCCAGCACATTTCCTGCTGAAGCTCATCGAGCAGCCTTACCGTATTCCCCTCATCACCGAAGAAATATCCGCGCATCGCCTCATACAGCCGCTCGTAGTCTCCGGGCGTCCTGACAGGGACAGTCACGGCTCTGCCGCTGTAGTATATGACGTCGACCGGCACGCCGTTACCCATGTAATAGAACGCGAGCGCGAGAACGCTCTCTATCACCCTGTTTTCCGCGGGCAGGTAATCCTCGGGTTTATCGCTGTATCTGCTTGCTTCCATTATTATCGCGATGCCGCTCTTTTCGGTTCCGGTCCGCTCCCTGACCATGAGCTTTCCCATGACGGCGCTCGCCTTCCAGTGGATGAGATGCGTATCATCACCTGCCACATATTCGCGCACCGGAATGTCCGGCCTCGGGCGGTCCTTTAAGCTATCGCGGTCGGCATCGGGATGCTCCTCTAGATAACGGAGCGTCTCGAGCCTTATGTTAGCCGGCGCGACGATGACGCTGAGCGGCTCTTTTATCCTGTATCTGAATGAGAAGAGATTGAGAAAATCGCTTATGATCATCTCCTTTATCCCGACGAGATATTCTCCGCGGTAACGGCACAGGAGCGGTGTCATGCGCGTCAGCGAGGAATGCGGAGGAAGCTCATAGACGCATCCGTCATCGAGTCCCGTAACGGTCGAGAAAGATGAATAGAATTTTATCCTTACAGATGAGAACGAAAAGGGGCTTTCATTGTTGAGGGTTATGTAGAAATCCGTCGGTGTGCCGCATACCATTGTACGTCCGTCTGATCTCTGGTATATCTTCAGGAAGATCATAACGAAAAGAATATAGAGCGCGCATACTGCCGGAACCAGAAGAGTGAGCCAGAAAAAGACATACGGCACCGGTCCTCCCCGGAGGGATATGCCGACGAGGGAGAGCGCGAAAACGGCTATAAGGATCAGAAGTTTCCGTTTGTTCATATATCAATCCATCGGAACAGGGATTTTCAGTATCAGAGCTTCAAGAATGTTAGAAGCCGTCTTCTGCTGCAGGCGCATCTCTGTCGAGATGACGAGTCTGTGGGACAGAACTGCGGAAGCTACAGCCTTGACATCATCAGGTTTTACGAAATCACGCTCCCTTATGAACGCAAGGGCGCGGACTGCCGCAAGCAGATGAAGAAAAGCACGGGGGCTCGCTCCGAGAGTGAACCCGGAATCCTTCCGGGTAATATCGATGATCTTCTGCATGTATGAAAGAATGCTGTCGCTTATGTGGACGGACTGCGCATCGGCGCGGAGCTTTTCTATATCCTCGGGATCCATCACCGGAACTGCTTTTTCCGGTGTAAGGCCTTCCATGTGCATCCTCGCCATTCTCAGTTCCTCATCGGTCTGAGGATATCCTATTGAAAGGCGCATCATGAACCTGTCGAGCTGCGCCTCGGGAAGCGGATACGTTCCCGTGAAGCTCGCAGGGTTCTGCGTCGCTATCACCATGAACGGCTGCGGAAGCTCGTAGATCTTGTCATCGACCGTCACCTGGCCTTCCGCCATCGCCTCGAGCAATGCGGACTGTGTTTTCGGCGAAGTCCTGTTGAGCTCATCCGCGAGCACAATATTCTTCATGACTGCTCCGGGACGGAATACGAATTCGCCGGTCTTCATGTCGTATACTGACAGACCGGTCACATCGCCCGGCATCGTATCGGGCGTCATCTGTATACGGCCGAAGCTCAGTCCGAGCAGGTTCGCGAACGTCTTCGCGAGCGTCGTCTTGCCCACTCCCGGCACGTCCTCTAGAAGCAGGTGGCCTCCCGCCAGGAAGCAGCAGAGCAGGTTTTCGACCGCCTCAGGCTTTCCTGCAAAGAACCTGTTCATCTCATCAGTAAGCTTCTTCAGTTTTGCGTCACTCATTTACGTCCTCCGTACAATCTGAATTTCAATCCGGTGCAAAGTGATGTCTTCACAAAAGCTCAAAAGATTGTTCATATCAGTTTCGTAAGCGTGCACTGCTCTATCCCGACGCTCCAGAAATCCTTGAGCGGAATTTTCCTCATCCTGCATATGATGCTGGTATTCATGGCGCCATGCCCGACGATAAGAACATCGGACCCTGCCTCAATAGCCGGTGTTATGACCTCGTCAAGGAACTCGCCGGTCCTTGCGAACAGTTCGTCAAAGCTCTCTCCGCCCTCTGCAGGCACAACGTATTTCTCAGGTTCCGCAAAGAGCGCCCTCAGCGGATGGCCATCCTTTTCAAGTACTCTTTCGGAGCCCTCGTATATACCGAAGCTCATCTCTTTAAGCCGCTCGTCCGTTACTATCGGAACGTCCCTGCCCTGCAGGAATATCCGCGCAGTCTCAAGCGCACGCGACAGCGGCGAGCAATAACAAATATCGATATTGATGTCTTTGTATTTC
>JAILNQ010000058.1 GCA_024691425.1 Lachnospiraceae bacterium | reverse complement strand
CGCCAGCGTTCATCCTGAGCCAGGATCAAACTCTCTAAAAAAGTTTTTCTTGCTGGTCTTCGTTTCCGAATAGTTTACTTAAATGAATTCTTTGATGGAATTTCGGGTCTGGTTGGTTGTGCTGTTCAGTTTTCAAGGTTCTCTTGCAATCCGCAGAAGCAGTGATTTTTACAACAAAAAAAGCACTTTTCTTGAGCAGACAGCCTAATTAATATAACACCGTCAAATACGCAAGTCAAGCACTTTTTTCAAAATGAATATTATTCAGATTATTGATCTAAAGTGTCGAAAGTAACTCACTCGGTTCAAGAGCAGGATTCTTGATAATAGCATCATAAAACGGCCTAATCTCATCCGCCGTCGTTTCAAGCTCATCCGCTATCAGCTCAAGCGGCTCATTTTTCTCGATCTTCCTCTTGATCAGCATGATAAGGTGATAACTGCTGCCCAATTCTATTCCTTCTTCTCTTCCTTCTGCTCTTCCTTCTGCTCTTCCTTCTTCTCTTCCGATTTCCTTAAGAAACCGTTCACGCTCCCAGCTCTTCATATATTTAATTCCTATGCCCTTCCTCGCTTTTGTGCTCCTGACGATGGCATCTAATTTCCTTGTGTTGTCATCAGTTGCATTTTCAGCCGTGCTATCATTAATATATACAAGAAGATTCTTAAGTTGCCGTTCTGCACCATCTGCCTGCTCGGACAGCTTTCCTCCAACATAAAGGAATATCCTTCGTATACCGTCATCGTATTCTATGCCGGGATGTGTTTTCAATTCGCTTCCAGCCTCATAGTACATCGCATCCTCTCCGAAAGGATCATATGAGAGAATGAATATCGTTACAAGTTCAGGCAGTTTATCATATCCCGTATTCCTCTCGAGAAGCTGAACATCAATAAGGTCGCCGTAGTATCTGCTCCTTCTCGGAAGATCAGCCTTCTTTTCAGCGCATTTGTCAGGCTCTACATCATAAACGCTGATATCATACTCTCCGACGCCGCAGTCTGACCTTCTCTCCGTAACGTACGCATCAAGCCTTATCCCATGCGAGCCTTCTGAGACGCCGGGGACGGTTTTCTGCGCAGTGAAGCTGATATTCCCGACTTTACGTTTCAGCACGCAGCTTAAAATCATCCGGCATACTTCCAGCCCGTTCTTCTCATCAGCCATTATCTCCGTGAAGAGAAAATCATCTATAACATTCATCTCTTCAAGCGGTTTCATGACATACTTTTTCTTTGTTTCTTCCATAAGTTCTCTCCTTTCTGTCATGGTGCAGGAGAAAGCCTATGAAGTCATATCCCTTTTTCCTGCTTCATATTGGTTTGTGTGATTAAAGCAGGAATTTCAAACAATGTCATCGCAAAAATGCGAAAAAGATGTGTTGCGCTATGCGCAAAAAGAAACGACTGCTTTAGACAGATTAATAATATCACTGTTCAAAAGCAGCCGCAATACTCATCCGGCAATATCAGTACTGAAAACGTTGCTGAATAATATACAATTTATGCAGCGATCACATGATCGTGTATGTCTGTGTCTCACCGTCGTTTCCGACTATCATGAGCGCCATCGAAGAAACCTCCTGCCCCTCGGGGATCTCGAACACGAGCACCGTATCCACGCTCGATCCCGGAGTGAGGAGTCCCCTGTAATTCATGAGGTCGTTGTCGAGGAAAGTGATGTCGCCCCTTATCTTGTCAGTTCCGTTCAAAAGCAGCCTGACTTTGAAATCCGCTGATGCAGTATGCGCTTCAATGTCCTGGTCGGTCGGGTTGGAAAGCTCGAAATGCGTTATGAGGAGCTGCTTTCCCTCTGCTGCTTTCATCGAGAACGCTAGATCGATGCCGTTGTCCGGATAGGATGATGCCGTCTCATAATGATCGTATGAGATCACTGCGCCCTCTATCCCGAGAGCCTCGGCAATAGTCATCGTAGGTTCTGCAGAAACATCTGCCGGCGCATCTACGAGAGCCTCCTCGTCATCAGACGGTTCAGGCATTTCTGCGGGCGCATCCTCCGGAGCACCTTCCGGCGGAGGAAGAACCTCCGTATTCTCCTCAGGCATGACCGGCGGTTCCGGCTGCACTTCTTCCTCTTTCTTCATTCCCGGATTAACATCCGCACGGTCAACATCCTCAAGCGTCATGAGCCCGCCCGGATGTCCTTTCACGTATTCTATGAGCTTGCCTGCAGCATACTCCGCGATAAGATTGCTCTGCTCATCGGTCAGATTGAGCGACGGGACTAAACTGCATCCTGAAAGCGCAAACGCCGATGCAGCTGCAGCAAGAATGTATGTAATTGAACGCACTTTCTTATTCATATTTCAGATAATACCACAACTGTATCATAAAGTCGAATTGACGCTTCAAATTTCGGTATCGATACTTCCAATAATCATATGATGCCATAAGAATAATCTTCATATGGAATCCGTGCAGTCAACTTCAAACCAGAAGCTCACGCCGTCCGGATGATTTTCGACGCCGTAGTCTCTTCCCATTGCTTCCATGCAGGCCTTGACGATGGAAAGCCCGATACCGCTTCCGCCGTACTCGCGCGTCCTCGCCTTGTCGGCCTTGTAGAACTTCGTCCACAGGTTAGGGAGCACCTCATCGCTTATAGGTTCGCCTGTGTTAAATACGTTCACCCGGACCGTATCACCGTTCCTGGTTGCGCCGATCCTCACGGTCTTCTCACCGGATGCGTAATGAATCGCGTTCGATAAGTAGTTAGTCAGGACCTGCTCGGTCTTGAATTCATCCGCCCAAACCATGATGGATGTCTGCTGGGGCATAACGAGGCTGATTCCGTTCTGCTTAATCAGTATATCCATAGATGCGGTGCAGTTCCTGATGAGCTCCATCAGGTCGAAATGCTCTATCTCGACCTTCCTGCCGCCGGCCTCGAGCTCATTCAGATTGAGCAGGTTCTTGACGAGCTTATTCATCCTGTCCGCCTCATCAGTTATGACATCGCAGTAAAAATCACGGCTCTCCTCGTCATCGTTCACGCAGTCCTTAAGGCCTTCCGCATATCCCTGTATGAGCGCGATCGGAGTCTTCAGCTCGTGAGAAACGTTCGACAGGAATTCCTTGCGCATCTCATCGATCTCGGTCTTCTTCTCTATGTCGCGCAGAAGCTCGGTGTTCGCACTCTTGAGCTCTTCTATCGTCGCCTCGAGCTTGTCGGACAGACGGTTCATGTGTTCCCCGAGCGCATCTACCTCGTTGTTCCCGCGGCTTACGAATTTCTCTGAAAAATCAAGCCTCGTCATCTTCTCTGATATGCCGACGAGATTCATTATCGGCCGCGTGATCTTCTTCGTGGCCATCGAAATGAAGATTATCCCCGCTATTATTGCGATGATACCGAACCGTATGAACATCGTGTTCGCCAGCACCGCCGCTTCCTTCATGCTCTGCACAGGTGTTCTCATCAGTATGAAGTTGCCGTTCTCCATCGAGCCCCAGAGTTCGAGATACTCGATCTTCATGCGAGGATCGGTAGTCCTCTGAATCTTTATCCTTCCCGACTCGTAGAGCGGATTCACGTTCTCGGCGCCGCCGAATACGAAATCGAGAAGACGCCTCGTCATCATAGTTGAATCCTTGCCGGTCGATTTCAGTATCTGTTTGTCCGCGTCGATGATGAGGACTTCTATGTTGTTGATCGCCGATATCTCGCCGAGCGACCTGTCGAATTCGTCGGATGATATGTCACCTGCCGATGCGGCCGAGTCGATGTCCCTGTAGCATGACAGAAGGACCTTCTGCTTGTTGTACATGTAAGCGGGTCCCAAAGTCAGGAGATTGAAGACGCTTATCAGCACGATGCATGCGCTCAGCAGAAGGCCGAAAACAAATGTGTATTCACGTATTATGGATTTTTTCAGGAAACGTATCATTACAGTTTAAGAAGCTCCAGCAGATACTCCCACTCTCTCTTGGTGCTTTCGATGGAAAGCTTTTCGGAGGATGTGTGCACATCGAAAAGATCCGGGCCTATGGAAATGGCATCCAGTCCTTTTATCTTCTGAGAGAAGACCGCGCACTCGAGTCCCGCGTGGATGGTGATTATCTCTATTTCCTTACCGAACAGCCTGCTGTATGCGGCCTGTGCGTTCTTTGCAAAATCAGAAATCCCATCAGACTGCCATGCCGGATATTTCCCTCTTACCTGGAAAGCCGCGCCGAATGCCGAGGCGATCGTCTCCACCTTCGTGATCATGTACTCGACAGAAGCATCCCTGTTGCTGCGCAGGCTCACGACTATGCCGAAGTTCTTCGGCTTCGCCGAGACAACGCCTATGTTCGAGCTCGTCTCGACCATGTCGGCGATCTGGCTCATTTTAGCCGTTCCATGCGGAAGTACGTTCAGAAGGCTTACGAAACGCCTGAGGTCCTTGGTTGACATAACTTCAAGCTTACCTTTGCCCTTGTCCTTGCATTTTACTGTAAGGCCAGGGTCGGTAACGCAGTACTGCGTCATGATCTCATCCGCATATGTCTTAACTATCTTCTCGAATGCCTTGCCCTGCTTCTTCTTTACGACTACGGTCGCCGTTGCTGATGTGCAGATGGCGTTGTCCTTCGTACCGCCTTCGTATGTTCCGATATTGAGCTCAACATTCGCGCATGCCAGCGAAAAAAGGTGCCCCATGAGCACATTAGCATTTGCGCCGCCCTTATCTATCTCCATCCCGGAATGCCCGCCGGCAAGTCCCGATATTGTCAGTTCATATATATTCCCCTCAGCCTTCTGGGGTTTGCATTTATTGGAGACTTCGCACCTGCATCCGCCGGCGCAGCCTATGACTAAATGATTTTCTTCCTCCGTATCGATGTTTATGAGACGCTTGCCCTTGAGATGCGAAGGATCATAGCCGTTCGCTCCGCCGAGGCCCACCTCTTCGTCTGCCGTGAACACCGCCTCGATCATCGGATGAGATATGTCATCGCTGTCGAGAACGGAAAGGATGAGCGCGATGCCTATTCCGTCGTCCGCACCTAGCGAAGTTCCCTTCGCCTTCACGAATCCGTCCTCAGCATACGCATCAACACCATGCTTCGCGGGATCTTTCTCGGCATCCTTATCGGCCACGCAGACCATGTCCATGTGCGCCTGGAGAATGACATTATCCTTATCTTCCATTCCGGCCGTTGCGGGCTTGAGTATAGTCACGTTGAAAAAATCATCCTGGTAGGCGATGAGTCCGCGCTTTCCGGCAAAATCAACTAAATAGTCGCTTACTGCCTTTTCATTTCCCGAGCCTCTCGGGATCTTCGTCAGCTCATTGAAGAAGCCGAACACTTTTTTCGGTTCAAGTTCTGTTATATCCATAATCGTCTCCCGATCCGTTAATGATAATGCA
>JAILNQ010000035.1 GCA_024691425.1 Lachnospiraceae bacterium | reverse complement strand
CCCGCTATCATGAACACGCCGTTCAAGACTCCCCAGATGATGAAAGTCATGTTCGCGCCGTGCCATATCCCGCTTATGAGCAACACTATGAATATGTTGAGGTATTTGCGAAAAGTGCCGCGGCGGTTGCCTCCGAGCGGGATGTAAAGGTAATCCCTAAGCCAGGATGACAGCGAGATATGCCATCTTCTCCAGAGCTCTGACATGCTCTTTGACAGGAACGGCTGACGGAAATTCTCTTTCATTTTGATCCCGAGCATCTTCGCGCAGCCGATGGCTATCTGCGAGTAGCCCTCGAAGTCGCAGTAGAGCATGAACAGATATGCTATGGCGGCAAAAGCTATCGAAACGCCCGAATATGCATCCGCATCCGAATATACGTTTTCAGTGACGATGGCGAGCCTTCCCGCGATCGCGAGCTTTAAGAAGTATCCCCACAGCATCTTCTGCATGCCCGTCTTCAGATTTTCGATCGAAGGCGATTTTGCATCCGAAAACTGCGGGAGCATGTCGCCCGCGCGGTTTATCGGCCCGGACAGGATGCTTAAGAAGAACGAAAGATACAGCGCGAGTTTTAAGATGTTATGCTGAGCCTCGATCTTTCCCGAATAAACATCTGCCATGTACGAGACCGCCATGAACGTATAGAATGATATGCCTAATGGGAGCGTAAGGTTGAATCTCAGCCCGCTTCCGAAAAGCGAAAGGGAAAAATCAAGATACTTGAATACGAAAAGCACGAGAAGCACTGCCGACGCAGCGCCTGCAAGAACCGCCTTCTTCCCCGCCTTTGAGTCGGTAACCGAAAGAGCCATGCCGGCTATGTAGGTGATCACCGTGCATATCGCAAGAAGCGCCGCGAGAGCGCCGGAATTCACATAGTAGAAGGCATAGCTGCATGCGAGGAGCCACACATATCTGAACTTTTTCGGTATCAGATAGTAAATGAGCACCGCCAGCGGAAACAGTATAATGAACTGAATGGAATTGAATACCATTCCGATGTTCCTCCTTGTAACAAACAAGCCATTATATTATAATGTATTGATATTACGGTTGTAAATCCCACGGAATGTATAAGGAATTTTGAAAAATGGGTGACAGGAAAACAGAAGAAAACAGAAAAGAATCTGAAAACACATCGGTAGGACGCGAGATACTCGAATGGGTGATCGTGCTCGTCGTTTCGGCGGCACTAGCGTTCCTTCTCGACAAATTCATCATAGTAAATGCGAAGATCCCTTCGGCCTCGATGGAACCTACCATCATGACCGGGGACAGGCTCATAGGCAACCGCCTCGCCTACATAAATGAGGACCCCGAGAGGGGCGACGTCATAATATTCCTTTTCCCCGATAATGAAAAGGAGATTTTCATAAAGCGCGTCATCGGTCTTCCGGGCGAGACCGTTACAGTTAAAGACGGAAAGGTCTATATCGATGATTCCGCAACGCCGCTCGATGAATCGGCATACCTGACCGGTACGCCGCTCGGCGACTTCGGTCCCTATAAGGTGCCCGTCGGAGCATATTTCGTGATGGGTGACAACAGGAACAATTCCATGGACAGCAGATACTGGAACAGACCTTACGTATACAGAGACAAGATTCTCGGAAAAGCCTGGGCAAGATACTACAGGCATCCTTCAAAGATCCAGTAAGAATTATCTTATGAGGCGGTAGAGCTGCATTATCTCATCGCCTCTTGCAAATCCTTCATTGAACGCGCTCGCGCTTCCGGCACATACGCCGAGGCACAGCGCGTCTTCCATGTTACCGTTCTCAAGATATCCTGCAAGGAATCCCGCGACCATAGAGTCACCGCTTCCGACCGTATTGACGACGATTCCCGCGGGCGCAGGTCTCGAATATACCTGACCGTCCTCGGTGATCAGCACGGCACCGTCCTCTCCCATTGACGTGAGCACATTTCTCGCGCCCTTATCCTGAAGCCGTTTCGCAGCACTCTTTATTCCGTTTATATCATTAGGCGAAAATTCCTCATGGAAAAGATCGCACAGTTCTTCGATGTTCGGCTTTATCAGGAACGGATGATAGCTGAGCGCGCTGATGAGCGCCTCGCCGGTCGTGTCGAGGATGACTTTCGTATCCCTGTACGGAAGGTCCGAGATGAACGACGCGAAC
>JAILNQ010000081.1 GCA_024691425.1 Lachnospiraceae bacterium | reverse complement strand
TGGTAGGGGGGACCGCTTGATTAATAGTGCAGAGCTTCTGAAACTGAATCTTCAGCTGTTCGCAAAAGAAGGCCCCGGGGGAGAGAAGACTGAGCCGGCAACCGAGAAAAAGCTTTCCGATGCAAGAAAGGAAGGCCAGGTTGCAAAGAGCAGAGAGCTCGGGCAGGCATTCGCGCTCCTTGCGCTTTTTGTTGTTCTGAAAGTATGGGCCGGAAACATAGGACATAACTTCATGAACAGCTTCCGCATCAACTATATGCGGATGAAAGAGATGACGACGCTTGTCGGCGGCGATATCTCCGTGAAGGATTTCTGCAGGCTGCTCAATATGAACATACTTCAGATGGCTCTGATGGTCGCACCGGTTTTCATTTCCATCGTCGTTATCGCGTTCGTTATCGAGGTAATGCAGGTCAAGTGGGAACCTACGGCAAAGCCGCTTATGCCGAAGTTCTCGAAGATCAACCCGATCAGCGGTTTCAAGAGGATTTTTTCGAAGGATAAGCTGGTTGAGCTGCTGAAATCACTCGTCAAGATCGTCGTCCTCGGATATATGGCTTATTCCGCGATAAGAGGAGAGCTGGCGGTTCTTTTCTCGCTCTATGATCTTGAACTCATGGCAGCGGTCAAGACGATCGGAAATCTTGCGATCAACTTAGGACTCAAGATCAGCGCCGTATATATAGTCATCGGTTTCATTGATTTTGGCTATCAGAAGTGGAAGTTCGCCGAAGACATGAAGATGACCAAGCAGGAAGTCAAGGATGAATGGAAGAATGCCGAGGGAGATCCTGCGATCAAGGGCAAACAGAAGCAGAGGATGATGGAAGCATCAAGAAGAAGGATGATGCAGGCCGTTCCGTCGGCGGATGTTGTCATTACGAACCCTACGCATTTCGCAGTAGCGATAAAGTATGACGTCAGCGTTTTTGATGCTCCGTACGTTGTGGCTAAAGGAGAGGATTTTCTCGCCGCGCGTATAAAGGAGCGGGCAGCAGAGGCGGGCGTTGACATCGTTGAGAACAAGCCTCTTGCGAGGATGCTCTATTACAATGTGGATCTGGGGAGCCCGATCCCGCCGGAGCTTTATCAGACAGTCGCCGAGATACTGGCCGCTATATACAATGCACGGGCCGCTTCGTGATCTGTCCGGTTTAAATATATAAAAGGGGAGGTGAAAAGGATATGTTCAAGAGATTTGCCATTGCAGATGTCGGCGTGGCACTGTATCTTCTCTGCGCGTTCATATTCCTCATCGTTCCCATACCGTCCGCGGTGCTCGATATCGCGCTTGCGGCGAATATTTCCATTGCATTCGCAATTCTATTCAATACGATGTATGCGAAAGAAGTGCTGGACATGTCGTTCTTCCCCACTCTTTTGCTCTTCACGACCATTTTCCGTATTTCCCTGAACGTGTCGTCGACAAGATTGATACTTTCAACGGGTTCACCCGGAAACGTCGTCGAGACGTTCGGCGAATTTGTCGGCGGAGGCGACCTCATAATGGGAACCATCGTATTCATCATACTGATCATTGTCCAGTTCTTGGTAATAAACAAAGGTTCTGAAAGAGTTGCCGAAGTGACAGCGAGATTCACGCTCGATGCGATGCCCGGTAAACAGATGGCGATAGACGCCGACCTTAATACAGGGGCGATCACTGATGAGGAAGCAAAGCAGCTGCGTGCGAAGATCCAGGAGGAGTCAAGCTTCTTCGGATCCATGGATGGTGCGGTCAAGTACGTAAAAGGAGATGCCGTTGCCGGACTTATCATCACGTTCGTCAACATCATCGGCGGCATCGCGATGGGAATGCTTCGTCAGAATCTTGATTTTAACGCGGCTCTCTCAAAGTACACGATACTTACGATAGGTGACGGACTTGTTTCACAGATTCCTTCGCTTCTCATATCGCTCTCAACAGGTATTCTCGTAACGAAGGGCTCTAAGGAAGCGGATTTCGGTTCGATTCTCATATCACAGCTTTTCGGTATGCCCAAAGCGATGTACTTCGTAGGCGGAATAATCTGTTTCCTCGGCATAGTAACACCGCTTAATCCGATACTGTTCCTTGCGTTAGGACTTCTGTTCATAGTCGGCGGAAGAATAGTCGCGAACAGCATAGAAGCCGGAAAGACAGAGCGGGCGGTCGAGTCTGAAGAAGAGGAAGCCGAGGAAGTCAGGAAACCGGAGAATGTCACTTCGCTCCTGCAGGTGGATCCGATCGAGCTCGAGTTCGGTTACGGAATCATACCGCTTGCCGATGTCAATCAGGGCGGCGACCTTCTCGACAGAGTCGTCATGATAAGACGTCAGGTCGCTCTTGAGCTCGGTACCGTCGTGCCGATCATCCGACTGCGTGATAATATACAGCTGAACCCGAACCAGTACATAATCAAGATAAAGGGAATACAGGTCAGCGAAGGCGAGATACTGTTCGACCATTACATGGCCATGAATCCCGGATTCGTTGAAGAGAAGATATCAGGTATAGATACGTTCGAGCCGTCATTCCATCTGCCGGCGACGTGGATCACCGAATCGCAGAGGGAGCGTGCGGAGAGCCTAGGATACACGGTTGTCGATCCGCCGTCGATCATCGCAACGCATCTGACCGAGATCATAAGGCAGCATATTTCCGAGCTTCTTACGAGACAGGACGTGCAGAATCTCGTCAACAACATAAAAGAGACCAATCCTTCGCTCGTCGACGAGCTTACGCCTAAGCTTCTCGGCCTCGGCGAGATCCAGAAGGTGCTCCAGAACCTTCTGCGTGAAGGAATATCGATAAGGGATCTTCTGACGATCTTTGAAACACTCGCAGATCATGCGACAGTTACAAGGGATACGGACGTTCTGACCGAGTATGTCAGACAGAGCCTTAAGAGGGCGATCTCTGCAAAGTACTTTGCACCGAATGAGGCGACGAGTGTCATAACACTCGATCCCAGGATAGAGCAGGAGATCATGAACAGCGTTAAGCAGACCGAGCAGGGTGCGTATCTTACGATCGATCCCGACAGGTCGAAGAAGATAATGAAATCGGTCGGAGAAGAGGCTGAAAAGCTTGAGAATCTCGGACGTAATCCGATCGTGATCACTTCGCCGATAGTGAGGATGTATTTCAAAAAACTCATTGAGGATTACTATCCTGACATTATCGTAGTATCATATAATGAGATAGATACGAATATTGAACTGAAATCAGTAGGAATGGTGACAGTAACAGATGATAATTAAGAAGTTCCAGGCAAAAACAGAACCTGAAGCGATATCTCTCGCAAAAAAGGAGATGGGAGAGAACGTCGTCATTATGAGCGCTCGCAGCATCAAGAAGAAAGGGCTTTTCTCTTTCCTGAAGAAGCCTGTTGTGGAGGTGACAGTAGGAATGGAAGAGGAAACTGAGAGACCATCGAACGCTTTTTCCATGCTCGCGAAGCAGAGCATCCAGCAGAGTGTGCGAAGACCGGCGTTTGTGCCCCCTGTTCCCGAGGATGATGAGCTTCTTCCTGAGCGCGGTAAGAGCGAGAAAGTCATCGAGCAGCGTCTTGACAGCCTTCAGTCTCTTCTTGAGAAGCAGTTCACAAAAGAACCCGAGAAAGAGGAATTCATCCCTGAGGATGAGGAAGATACGTCCATCGCTTTCCTCAAACTCATCTACAATACGCTGATAGATAATGAAGTCGCAGAGAAATACACGAACGAGCTCTTTGATGAGATCGGCAAGATCAACTCGCCGAAGGCGAGCGTTGATTTTCTGCTCGGAAATATATATCAGAAGATGATATTAAAGTTCGGCCAGCCGGTGACGATACCGCTCGGCATTGAGAAGCAGCGTGTGATTTTCTTCATAGGTCCTACCGGAGTCGGCAAGACTACCACGATTGCGAAAATCGCTTCGCAGCTGAGCGTGAACCATAAGAAGAAAGTCGCGCTCCTTACGACTGACACATACAGGATAGCGGCCGCAGAGCAGCTCCGCACATATGCGAGCATCCTTGATGTACCGTTCCGTGTCATCTATACGGAAGAAGAGATGATGGCGGCGGTGAAGGAACTCAAGGACACAGATTATGTGCTCGTAGATACTGCAGGGCATTCCCAGCATAACAAAGAACAGAAAGATTCGACGGCGCATTTCTTAAGGTGCATCGATGATTCGGTTGATAAGGATACATACCTTGTGGTGAGCGCCACGACGAAATACAGGGACCTTCTCGCTATAGCTGATGCCTATTCCGAGTTCACCGATTATAAGCTTATATTCACGAAGCTCGACGAGACAACAACGCTCGGCAATCTGTTCAATCTCTGCATGTATACCGGGGCATCCATGTCATATGTCACATGCGGACAGAACGTTCCGGACGATATCGAAGTATTCTCGCCGCAGTCGACCGTGAAGCAGCTTTTAGGAGGCAAGTGATGGATCAGGCAGAAGGACTCCGCAACATAATAAAGCAGAATGCGGCCTACCGTCCCGCCGCAAGGGTCATCACGGTCACGAGCGGCAAGGGCGGTGTCGGAAAATCGAATGTTTCGATCAATCTCGCCGTACAGTTCCGCCGTCTCGGAAAGAAAGTCCTCATATTTGATGCGGATTTCGGGATGGCCAACATTGAGGTCATGTTCGGCGCGATACCGAAACATAATCTTGCCGACCTCATATATCACGGAAAGAACATCCGTGAGATAATCACGATGGGACCGATGGACATAGGGTTCATATCCGGCGGATCGGGTATCGCGAGCCTTTCCAATCTCGGAAGGGACTATATTGATTATCTCGTGAAGAATCTCAGCGAGCTCGACCTGCTCGCGGATGTTATAATAATAGATACGGGTGCGGGAATAAGCGATTCGGTTCTTGAGTTCCTCGTGGCCAGCGGAGAGATACTTCTCGTTACAACGCCTGAGCCGACCTCGATAACGGATTCTTACTCGTTGCTGAAAGCTCTCGGCCGTCATCCGAGGTTTGACCGCGAAAACACCGCAATAAAGGTTGTGGCAAATAAGGTCGGAAGTTTTGAAGAGGGCAGGCAGCTATACACGAAGCTGAACGCCGTGGTAAACAGATATCTCAAGATACCGCTCTGTCTCATAGGGGTCATACCTGAAGACCACGAGCTTGTTAAAGCAGTAATGCAGCAGATGCCTATTTCGATACAGAATCCGAACGCTAAAAGCGCTAAGGCGTTCACGGATCTCGCAACGGCGCTCGAGACGAACGCGACTGATCCGGTATATCATAAACGCGGAATGTCAGGCTTCTTCGCTTCGATAATTTCAGGAAGGTAAGGTACAGCATATGATTTCAAAATTTGTTCAGATCGGAAACAAGATAGAGATCGAATCCATCAAGAAAACGACTGACGAGCTCGGTGAGATCACGAGAAAATCATACAGGAGCGAGCTCTATGACATCGAGAGCGAAGATATAATAAAGATCGCAATGCCTATGGAGCAGAGCAAGATCGTGCTGCTTCCCGTTGACGCGGAATACAGCCTGTGTTTCTACACCCCCAACGGACTGTACCAATGCCTTGCGAGAGTAGTTGAAAGATATAAGAGCAACAATCTCTTCGTGCTGTCGATGGAGCTCGAGACCGAGCTTCAGAAATATCAGCGCAGGGAATACTACCGTCTGAACACGATTCTTGATATGAAGAGCAAGGCGATAGATGACAGTGAGCGTCAGGGACTTGAGCAGGTTCAGTTCCTTGATACGGACCTCACATTCGATAATGGCACGATGGTCGATATCAGCGGAGGCGGAGCGAGATTCATCTCGAAGGTCCAGTATGCAGAAGGATCGCTGATCAGATTCGTATTCTCCCTTTTCGTCAACGGACAGATAACCGAGTACAAGCTCGTGGGCAAGGTGCTCAAGTCGTCCCCTATGGAGAACAGGGAAGATTCCTTTGAGAACCGCATCCAGTTCGTCAACATCGTGAATGATGACAGAGAGAGCATCATCAAGTACATCTTCGAAGAAGAGCGTAAAAAGCGGCATCGCGAGCGGGGAACGTTCTGAAATCCGCGTAATCTGGAGGAAAATTGAGATAAAATGAAGAAAAAAATACTCATCGTCGATGACTCTGCACTCATGAGAAGGGTGTTCTGTGATATAATAAATTCCGATGACAGGTTTGAGGTTGCGAACACCGCAACTGACGGCGCTGAAGGCTTCAAGTTCATATGCCAGAACGAGTATGATGCCATAGTCCTCGACGTGTACATGCCGAGGATGACAGGGCTGCAGCTGCTCGAGGAAATGCAGAAGTCACGCGTGAGTGCCCGCGTCATGATGGCGAGCACCACAACCGCAGAGGGAGCAAGGGAAACTCTCGACGCGCTTTCGCTCGGAGCTATTGATTTCATCAAAAAGCCGGAGAATGTGGCGGATGCGAGAGTTGATTCTTTCTCCAAGCGTTTCCTTGATCTTCTGTACGTCGTCGCAACGGCACCGATGCCGAGATTCGGCGGAGCCACCCTGACAAGGGAGAAGACGCATACTTTTTCCAAGCGTTTCGATGTCAATATCCATACGACAGCCGAAAAGATCGCAAGCGCGAGAACTTCGGCAGCGGCCGCGCCAAAGCCGGCTGAGCCGTCATCGGATATCAAGCTTCGAAAGGTTGAACACAAAGGACGTAAGCGCATAGTCGCGATCGCCAGCTCCACAGGCGGTCCGAGAGCATTGCAGGATGTCATTCCGCTGCTTCCCGCGAATCTCTCAGTTCCGGTACTGCTCGTGCAGCACATGCCTCAGGGGTTCACGGCATCGCTCGCGCTAAGGCTCAACGAAATATCGAAGATCGCGGTCTCAGAGGCCGAGAACGGAGATATGATTGTTCCCGGTCATGTGTATATCGCTCCGGGCGGTATCCACATGAAGGTCGAAAAGAGAGGAAGCTCGCATTACATCAAGTATTCCGACGAACCGACCAGAGAGGGAGTCAAGCCGAGCGCCAACTATATGTACGAATCGCTTATAGACTGCGATTTTGACGAGGTTATCTGTGTAGTGCTGACAGGCATGGGCGCAGACGGTACGGCAGGGATAAAGAATCTCGACCTGAAGAAACAGACATACATCATCGCGCAGGATCAGGATACCTCAACGGTATATGGCATGCCTAAAGCCATCGCCATGACGGGCCTGGTCAGTGAAGTCGTTCCGCTCAAGGATGTAGCGGGGCAGATTATTAAGAACGTGGGGGTACGTTAATTATGGATGTAAGCCAATATCTTGGAATTTTCCTCGATGAAACAAACGAACATTTACAGACTCTTTCGGACCAGCTGATGATCCTCGAGAATGAGCCCGAGAACGAAGATACCATCAATGAGATCTTCCGTGCGGCGCATTCGCTCAAGGGTATGGCCGGAACAATGGGTTACAAGAGAATGCAGAACCTGACGCATGACATGGAGAATGTATTCTCGGAAGTCCGCAACGGCAAAATAAAAGTCGACGGACACATGGTAGATATCCTGTTCCAGGCATTGGATGCTCTTGAGGAGTACAGGGAGAACATCTCTGAAAATCAGGACGAAGGCACGAACGACAACGAGCCGATCATCAACGCACTTCAGGCTATCCTCAACGGAGAGACTGAAGCTCCTGCTGCAAAGGAAGAGGCACCTGCGGAGGCAGCATCTGCTGCAGAAGGAGATAAGGCGGAAGCCGGCGCGGCCGATGAGAACAAATGGCATGACATCGTTCTTCATGAGCCTGAGCAGCACGTCATCTCTGAGGCGATAAAAAACAATTCCAAAGTTTACGGATTCACCGTATACATTCAGGAAACCTGCATACTTAAAGCCGCAAGAGCATTCCTTGTGTTCAAGGCTTTAGAGGAGCTCGGTGAAGTCATAATCTCCGAACCCACGGTTCAGGATATAGAAGACGAGAAGTTCGATTTCGATTTCTCTCTGTATTTCGTGACGGATTCTCCTATAGACAAAGTTAAGGAGGCCATCCTCAGCGTATCTGAGATCGATCACGTTGTCGGTGATGTAATCGATATGGACAAGGCCAAGATCGCTGATGAGGATGATGAAGAAGAAGCGGCTCCTGCACCTGCAGCTCCTGCATCTGAACCCGCACAGGAGACAAAGGCAGCAGCAGCTCCTGCGGCAGCGGCTCCTGCGCCTGCTCCGGCAGCTAAGGACACCAAGAGCGATACTAAAAAGACCGGAGGCAACAAGCCCGCCGTTAACCGTACAGTCCGTGTCGATATTGAAAAGCTCGATGTTCTCATGAACCTCGTGAGCGAGCTGATCATAGCGAAGAACTCACTCGTAAGTTTTGCAACGAGCGAGAATTCGCATTCGGGATTCAATGAGCAGATCGAATACCTTGAGAGCGTTACGACTAATCTTCACGAATCTGTCATGAAGGTTCGAATGGTTCCTATCGAGAGCGTTGTCAACAAGTTCCCTCGTATGATCAGGGATCTTTCCAAGAAGCTTGACAAGCAGATGGAACTGCACATGACCGGTGAAGAGACAGAACTTGACCGTACCGTTGTTGATGAGATAGGTGATCCTCTGATGCACCTGCTCCGTAACAGCGCGGACCATGGTCTTGAGAGCCTTGAGCTCCGCCGTGAACGCGGCAAGAATGATGTCGGCCAGATTTTCCTTGATGCTTATCAGGACGGTAACAACGTTGTTATCGAAGTAAGGGATGACGGTAACGGTATCGACACAGAAGCGGTCAAGAGAAAAGCTATTGAGCGCGGCACCATCACACCTGAGCAGGGTGAGATGATGAGCGAGAAGGAGATCATAGATCTTCTGTTCCTTCCGAGCTTCTCAACTGCAAAGGTTGTATCGGATGTATCAGGAAGAGGCGTTGGACTTGATGTCGTAAGATCCAAGATCGGCGCTCTCGGCGGTGATGTTTCCGTTAAGACCAAGCTCGGTGAAGGAAGCACATGGACGATCCGTCTTCCTCTTACGCTCGCGATCATACAGGCACTCATGGTTGTCGTCGGAAATGAGAAGTACGCGATCTCCCTCGGAAGCATCCAGACTATCGAGGATGTTGCAGAGGAAGACATCAAATATGTTGAAGCCAGAGAAGTTATCAATCTCCGTGATACGGTCATTCCGATCATCAGGCTCAGCGAGATCCTCGGCGTCGAAAGCGCAAGGGAAGCGAACGCCAACATGGTCGTTATCATCGTCAAGAAGGGCGATCAGCTTGCAGGTCTTGTTGTTGACGAACTCATCGGTCAGCAGGAGATCGTTATCAAGTCGCTCGGCAAGTACATCAACTGCAGCAGCCGTCTGATATCCGGCGCAACGATCCTCGGTGATGGAGAAGTTGCCCTGATACTTGATGCAAATGTTCTGATATAGGAGGAGAGAAGATGGATGCGTTAAACATTGCAAGAGAATATGAAACTGTTCAGTATATCGTTATCAAGATAGGCGAGGAACAGTACGGTATCGATATAAGCTACATCGACAACATCGTAAGGATGCAGAGCATCACGAGAGTTCCTCATGTTCAGCCTTATTTCGCAGGTGTTATCAATATCCGTGGCGAGGTTGTTCCTGTCATGAGCCTGCGCCTTAAGATGGGCCTTCAGGCAGACGAATACACAAACAAGACGAGGATCATTATCGTTAAGTTCGAGAGCAATGCCTCGATAGGTCTTATCGTCGATGAGGTCAAGGAAGTAGTTACTCTTGACGAGAGATCGATAGATGAAGTGATCCGCGACAGCAAAGTCGATGAAACATACATCAACGGTATAGGCAAGAACGGCGATACACTCATTTCGCTGCTTGACCTGAACACTGTAATCAGCGATAAGGATAATTCATAATATGGCAAAAGTTGATCTTAACAACATGGAAGGAGTATATTTTGATGTACTCCGCGAAATAGGCAATATCGGTGCAGGAAATGCTACGACGGCTCTTGCCCAGATGCTCGGCACGAAGGTCGATATGCATGTCCCGAAGGTTGACCTGCTTGATTTTTCACAGGTCGGAGAAGCCATGGGCGGCGAGGAACAGGTAATGGCCGGCATATATCTTGTTGTTGAAGGAGATATATCCGGATCGATAATGTTCCTTCTGGAAAAATCATCCGCAAAAGCCCTTGTGGCAAGGCTTATGGGTTCTGACAACGACAATCCCGAAGGGGATTTTGACGAGATGGAGCTCTCCGCTCTCAAAGAGATCGGAAACATCATCACGGGTTCCTATCTGTCATCATTGTCAACGCTCACGAACCTGAACATTTTCCCTTCGCCTCCTGATATATCGATAGATATGTGCGGTGCCATCCTTTCGGTACCGGCTATAGAGTTCGGAACGCTCGGAGACAAGATGCTTCTGATCGCTACTGAATTCACGGATGACATTAAGCTTGAAGGGTATTTCATTCTTGTTCCGGATCTTGAGTCCTATGACAAGATTCTGACTTCCCTCGGAATGTGATCATCAGATAATCTGCCTGAACGTGCCGATCCCGCCGGGATTTTTCGCGAAAACCCCTGCGGGTGAAGCATGAAAAAATATACAGAGGTTTATAATGAGTGAAATGATCAAGGTCGGTATGGCCGACCTGAAGCTGTGCAAAGCACCGGATGCCGTAACGACGCTCGGTCTCGGATCGTGTGTCGGTATCGCTATCAGAGATCCTATAACGAAAATCGGCGGCCTGGCTCATATAATGCTTCCGGACAGCACACAGTTCGCAAACAGCGGTAATATCAATATTCCGAAGTTCGCTGATACAGGGGCGAAAGAGCTTGTGAAGATAATCGTTGCGGCGGGAGCCAACAGGACAAGGCTCGTTGCAAAGATCGCGGGCGGAGCCCAGATGTTTGCATTCTCCAGCAAGAATGAACTCACCGGAGTCGGACAGAGGAACGTGGAAGCGGTCAAGAAGGTGCTAGCCGAACTCAAGATACCTATCCTTGCAAGTGATACGGGACTTAACTTCGGACGTACCGTTGAGTTTTATCCGGAAACCGGAGATTATATAATCAAAGCCGTGGGCAAGGGAGTCAAGACGATATGAACACCAAACGGATTCCTGCGCTGGTCATGCTGCTTGCCGGTGCCGTGTCCACGATAGTGACCTACATAAATCACTACAGTCTTGAAGACATGCTTGTCGTGCTTATACTGACGCTTATAGTTTTTCTTATCATCGGCGTAGCGATCAAGCTTGTTTTTGATTCTTTCCATATCGAAGAGCCGGATGAAGATAAGGTCGATGACGAAGGGGAAGTTCTTGAAAAGACCGAGAATCCGGAAGATAGCGGAACAGATGAGGAAGAAGTTCAACCCGGGGGAGAGGCCGGAGAGGACGAGACATAACTTAGGGGATAGCAGTTGGAGGGGCGAATGGATGACAATGCAAGGCTGAAGTTGTGGAAGGAGTATTCAACAGATCCTAATCCGAAACTTCGCGAAAAACTCATATTGGAATATGCTCCGCTTGTTAAACTTGTTGCGGGGCGTCTTTCTATGTATCTGGGTTATAATGTCGAATACGACGATCTGTGCGGATATGGCATATTCGGACTGATCGATGCAATCGACAAATTTGATGCATCAAAGGACGTCAAGTTCGAGACATATGCATCGCTCCGGATCAGAGGATCAATTCTAGACCAGATCAGAAAAATGGACTGGATACCCAGAACGGTCCGCCAGCGTCAAAAACAGATAAGTGCAGCGGTTTCCGAGGTTGAAGCACAGACAGGGAAAACTGCGACCGATGAAGAGGTTGCGATGGCTCTTGGCATTTCCGATGAGGAATATGCAAGCTGGCAGGCACAGATGAACGTAACCAATCTCGTCTCGCTTGATGATTTCGTGGAGCAGGGAAGCGATGTCGCCGACAACAGGGGGCTTTCCTCGCAGCCGGCAAGACCGGAGGAGCATATCGAGCAGGAAGAGCTCAAGAAAATGCTCGGCGAGGCGCTCAACCTTCTTACCGAAAAAGAGAGAATGGTCGTAGTACTGTATTACTACGAGGAGCTTACCCTTAAGGAAATAAGCAATGTTCTTGAAGTATCCGAGTCGAGAGTGTCTCAGCTTCATACGAAGGCTCTCGGCAAAATGAAGGGTAAGATGGGAAACTACATGGGAGTGCTCACATCAGTGTGATTTTCGCTCCGGACAGCACATGAGGTATGACAATGAAGAACGGTTATTTTAAAATCCAGCTCACTGACAGCGAATCATACGTGACGCTCTATCCACCTGAGGACGGAGGCGAGCCGATACAGGTTGATGAGATGAGGGATTATCTTGTAAACAAGGGTTTTCCGAGCATCGATATAGTTACGCTCAAGAAGGTCATAGACAATCTTTCAAAACCTGAGAACGTGAAGATAGCTTCCAAGAAGGGCATTCCCTGTCCCGAGAGCTTCCGCGTTACGGTGCCTTCGGACAAGATGTCGGCCGTATGCAGATTCTATCCGCCTTCGACCGGAGGTGCAGAACTTACGTCTTCGGATATTAAGAGCACGCTGAAACTCCAGGGTGTTACAAAGGGAGTTGATGACAAGGCCATCGAGGCTTATCTTGCGAACAGACAGTACTGTACTGACATTGTTCTCGCTAAAGGACTCGAGCCGACATCCGGAACGGATGCGTCCATAGAGTATTTCTTCAACACGAATCCGAACCTGAAGCCCAAGCTCAATGAAGACGGCTCTGTCGATTTCTTTTCGCTTTCGGCGATCAGCGTAGTCAAGAAGGATCAGAAGCTTGCCGAGCTGACGAAAGAAGTGCCCGGAGAGCCGGGATTCAATGTGGTAGGAGACGTTCTTCCTCCGCGCGAGGTAAGAAGGCTCACGCTGCAGTTCGGACGGAACATAGAGCTTTCACCTGATGAGCTTTCGATAAAATCGCTTGTCGACGGACACGCATCCCTTGTCGAAGGAAAGGTGTTCGTATCTGATGTTTATCAGGTCAGCGATGTTGATACGTCGACAGGAAACATAGATTATGCTGGAAACGTATGCGTGCTCGGAAATGTTAAGACGGGATTTTCTATACGCGCCAAGGGTGACGTCGAGGTAAGAGGTGTCGTTGAGAACGCGCTCATCGAAGCTTCGGGAAATGTATCGATAGCAAGAGGAATGAACGGCATGAGCAAGGGAACGATCATGGCCGGCGGAAATGTAGTCGCGAAATTCCTCGAGAATGCGAATGTCAATGCCGGAGGATACGTTCATGCCGAAGCAATACTTCATAGCAACGTCATCTGCAAAGGTGAGGTTACCGTTACGGGCAAGAAGGGCTTCATTACGGGCGGAACGATAAGAACACCTGCAACTGTTTATGCAAAGACGATAGGATCGACGATGGGTGTCGATACCGAGATAGAAGTCGGCACTGACCCCAAGCTGACGATAAAAGCCAACAACCTCAATGCCGACATTGCCGCTCTGAAGAAGAAGATCGAGCAGGCAGAACCTGTTCTTGTAACGATAACACAGAAGATAAAGGCCGGCGAGCAGCTCCGTCCCGAGCAGACGCTCTATTTCAAGCAGCTGTCCGAACAGTATAAGTCCATGAAGGCTGAGCTTGATGCAAAGATGGATGAGATGAACGACCTTCTCGACAAGCTCGAGGATACGAAGGGTGTGGAGAGCTGCATAAAGGTCGAGAGTTTTGCATATCCCGGAACAAAGATAACGATAAACGACACGAGCATCATCCTGTCGAAGCCGGTCCAGCACGGAAGGTTCGTCAAGGACGGTGCGGATATACGTGTAAAGGGTCTGTAACATGCTTACACCGATCGAAAACAACAACATGGTAGTGCGTGCCATGGATTTTCAGGCTATTAAGGCCAATGAGAATGACCAGCCGCACAACCAGCACGTCATGATACAGGAGTCCATCGATAAGACCGACGACTCCCACGTTAACACTGTCCGCGAGAAGGATAACGCGGATAAGTCCGGAACGGAGCATGACGCGAAGGAAGAGGGACGGAACAAATACGTTTCGAACCGCAAGGAAAAGAAGAAGAAAGATGAGATCCCGGAAGAAGGAAAAGTCATTGCCTTAAGACCGGGCGGATTCAATATAACCATTTAGCAGGAGGGTAGGATGTCACCTATGGAAATAGCACTCCTTGTAGTAGGAGTGATTATTTTTGTAATAAGCTTTCTGATGCCCGATGTTCCTCTCAAGAAATCGGAACGTGAGCTTGCGGCCGAAAAAGAGGAGGCTCGCAGGATCGTTGAGCAGGAAGTCGATACGATGAGGCTGCGCGTCGGCGAGGCGACCAATGAAACGGTCTACTTCGCGGTAGAAAAGGCGGAGCGCTCGCTCGAGAAGGTTTCCAACGAGAAGATAATGGCGGTCGGCGAGTATGCGGGGACCGTATTAGAGGAGATCAACAAAAATCATAAGGAAGTAATGTTCCTTTACGATATGCTGAAAGATAAGCAGACCGATCTCACGAATACGATAAGGGAAGCTGATGCGGCAGTGAAGGAGATCGAAACCCTCTCTCATTCGGCGATCGATGCTTCCGAAACTCTGCTGCGCGGAATGAGCGTTGCATCTGTTTCCCAGAAGGGGCTCACTAATGAACAGAAGTCCGTTTTTGATAATCTCGTGATTCCTGATGCTGAGCCTATAGTATTTGCGAATGAACATATGGCCGCTGCATCCCCTGCACCTGCTGCTCCTGCTCCCGCGCCTGCTCCGACGGCACCGGCAGCCGAAAATCGGACACCGGCAGTTCAGGCAAGTGCCGCAAAACCTGTATCGGATATTTCTGCACCCGGACAGAAAGCCAGAGGAAAAGCGCTTACGCAGTCAAAGATCGAAGCATCTCTTCTAGGAATAGACAAGCCTGAGGAGGCGCTTGCAAAGGCGATCACTGCAGATGCTCCGGCTCCTCTTAAGGAAAAAGTCGTATATGACATACTCTCAGGCGGAGCGTACAAAGAAGGCAATATCGTCAATGTTAACGAGCCTGCGGGAGGCGCGGTGACGGCCGCGGACATAGAAGCGCTTTCCGGCGGATTCACGGAAGCGCCCGCGAATAACAATGATAAGATACTCGCAATGGCAAACCAGGGATTTGACACGGTTCAGATAGCGAAGACCTTAGGACTCGGAGTCGGAGAGGTCAAGCTTGTCATCGATCTGTTCAAGTGACGGAAAAACACGGGTTACCTAACGCGAGATAATAATATTCATAACGGAGTTCTGAATGAAACTTAAATACTATCTCAGGGGATTAGGCATAGGAGTGGCCGTTGCGGCGCTCATTATGGGACTGGCCCTCGGTAAGAATACAAAAGAATCCATGACGGATGATGAGATAAAAGAGCGTGCCGCTGAGCTCGGAATGGTCGAGGAGGATCGCACGCTTCTTGCTTCTGCAGTGTCCGAAGAGACACCAACGCCGACACCGACGAAGACTCCGACTGCAACGCCAACGCCAACGCCGACCAAAACGCCTACGCCGACAGAAACACCAACGCCGACACCGACCAAAACACCTACGCCGACGCCGACCAAAACGCCGACACCCACGCCGACGAAGACGCCAACGCCTACGCCGACGAAGACGCCAACGCCTACGCCGACAAAGACGCCAACGCCTACACCGACAAAGACGCCGACGCCTACACCGACGAAGACACCAACGCCTACGCCGACAAAGACGCCGACGCCTACACCGACGCCGACACCGACGAAGACACCGACACCTACGCCGACGAAGACACCGACACCTACGCCGACGAAGACGCCAACGCCTACGCCTACGCCGACAAAGACACCGACACCTACACCTACACCGACGAAGGCGCCTACGCCTGCTCCGACCGGAAAGGGAGCAACAATAAACGTCGTTCCCGGAAGCGGTTCGGAAACCGTATGTGCGCAGCTCAAGGCCGCAGGTGTCATTGATAATGCCGTTGATTTCAACACTTACCTGTGCAATCACGGATACGACAGAAGAATATCAACCGGAAATCACACGATTCCTGCCGGATCCGGCTATGAGGAGATTGCCAGGATTATTACGAACAGGAACTGATAGAAGATATGTCATTAGAAGAATACTGGGAGCATTATACCGACACGAGAGCAATGCTCATGTTCTTAGCGCTTGCTCTTGCGTTTTCGGTCATATGCGTTTTCTACATACTCATGATAGTCAGCGTTGAAGCCCGTTTCGTACCGAGGGCGGAACGCAGGCAGTTCTATTACGAAAGAGCGCATAATTCGATACAGAGGTTCTATGAGATGGTTTTCTCAGGAGCCTCGATACTGTCGTTCTTAGCGCTCTATTATCTTGTCGACAGATTCTGCGATCCGGGAGATTTCAGGGATTTCTGGGATAAGTACAAGGATTTTCTGCTCCTTCTCATGATCTGTCTGTCCATAGTGTTCAACAACATCATCGACAGGATAATAATCCCGTTGAAAAGCCTTTCAAGAGATGAGAAGGGGAGCGTGCGGCTTCTCGGAATGCTCTATGTGATCCTGATCTTCCTATATATAAAGTTCATATACGAGAACAATAACTATGACGGGTTCATCATGTATTTCCTCGGACTGATGATAGGACGCTTCATATATTTTGATGCCTCGTTCCGTGACGGCATAAGGACCATGCTCGAAGCGCTCAAGAATTTCCCGCTGCTGATACTCGGACTTGCATACACCGGATTCATGGCATATACGGGATTTTCATCAGATTATCTTCTTGTCGGGAACGGAGTGCTCGTATCCACGTTCATAGCGCACATCTTCATGATAGCCGCGATCTTCATCATACATCACAGCCATTTCATGTACATATTCGCAAGAAAACCGAAGGAGCAGCCTGCGGCCGTATATGAGCAGGATATGTATTTTGATGAAGATGACGGGGATTATGATGATTATTATGAGGATGAATATTAAATTTTTACATTTTTTCTGCTGAATTTTTTACTGTTTTTTTCATAAATAATGGACCATTTTTCTGCCCGTTGATGTCATTATTATTGAAGAAGGAAAAGTGGTTCGGAACAGACGGACAGTCACATAAATATAAAAATGTAATTTTTTTTCAAAAAAGTGTTGCATTTATATACAAAATGTGACATAATCTATTTAACCGAAGGAATATGTATTTTTTGCGCAAAGAATGCATTGTTTTATAGGAGGTCTGATCATGAAGAACAAGAAATTAATAGCCGGATTAGTAGCAGCTGGACTTTTAGCCGTTTCTGTAGCGGCATTCTTCGGACTCAAAGGAGGCAAGGAGGGCGGACTTCTTGAAGAAGATGCTTTCCGTGCAGTTGCCGATATCGAAAACGAAGAATTCCACTATTTCGATTCTGAGGCAGTAGCGCTTTCAGAGTCATCAGAGAATGACGCAGGACTTCGTGCGGTAGCTATGGAAGCCAGCAATCTCGTTAACGACGAGAGAGCGGCAGCAGGTCTTGATCCGCTCGACTGGGATATCAACCTTGAGACGGTTTCCCATGTAAGAGCGAAAGAGTGTTCACAGAAGTTCTCACATACACGTCCCAGCGGCAAGCAGTGGTACACCGTTAACAGTAAGATCCAGGGCGGCGAGAACCTTGCATTCGGATTCGATACTGCAGAAGATGCAGTTGAAGCATGGATGAACAGCCCGACACACAGGGACAACATCCTCTTCGACGAGTTCGAGAAGGTTGCGATCTCTATCTACCAGGATGATGACGGAGTATGCTACTGGGCACAGGAATACGGCTATTGATCAGTATATAATGAATTTTTCGGGAGGTGCGGATGAGCACCTCCCTTTTTTTATGCCCGGCTGTACATGCTCTGTCGGGGGCGGATTAAATAACATTGTGTTTTATTACAAAACTACAATATATTGTTGCAAGCGGGTAAAAAAGACTCTATAATGTCAAATATATGGGGTAGGGACTATGCGTGTACGCAGATTGAAACAGATGCTGCTGTTCGGTCCGTATGTGGTATTTCTAGTAACGGTCATAATGTGCGTCCTGCTCTTTGTTCTCATTTCAAAGGAGGACAGGAGGATAGATGCTCTGGAGGAGGAGATCGGACATATTGCGACGAATCAGAACAGCCTTATCGAGGAGGTCAGTTCTGTCTCGTCATCAGTGGACGAGCTCGGAAGTGCCGTCGGGGCGATAAGCAAAGAGCTGTCGCTGATCGACATCGGAGCATACGAAGAGAAGACGGATGCAAATGAGAGAAAGGCCTGGCCTAAGAAGGTCTATCTGACTTTTGATGACGGTCCTTCATCAAATACTGCCAAGATACTCGATATTCTTGATAAGTACGGCGTAAAGGGCAATTTCTTCTGCGTCGGAACGGAGAATGAAGATCTCCGCAAGATGTACAACCGCATAGTCGATGAGGGTCATGTCCTGTGCATGCATTCATATTCTCATAAATACAACGAGATATATTCATCCGTTGATGCTTTTACGGAGGATCTGGATAAGATATACTCGCTGCTTTACGAGGTTACAGGCAAGAAGCCTGTCGGTTACCGTTTTCCGGGCGGTTCCAGCAATAGCGTGTCAAAGATTCCGATGGAGGAGTTTATTAAGGTCCTTGATGAACGCGGGATCACATACTATGACTGGAATGTCGTTGCGGGGGATGCCACCAATCCGATGCTTCCCGCTGAAAAGATCATAGAGAATTCTCTGTGCGATCTTAATGAATATGAGGAAGCTATGATCCTGTTCCACGACCTGTACAACAAGACGAGCACGGTCGAGGCACTGCCGGAGATCATCGAGGCGATACAGGCGAACGGCATTCCCATCGTACCCATTGATGATAAAACAATGCCGATCAAACACTATACCAGTACAAATTGAATGGAGGAAGTAAAATGAGTTTTTTCAAGGATTTCAAGGACGATTTATCACAGGCAGTCAATGAGCTTATGCCGGAAGAGGGAGGCGCGCAGGCAGCGCCGCAGATGGTTGATACCATTTCCGAGCCGGCAACTCCGATAGGACAGGATGATCTTGCCGAGCTTATCAAAGGTCTCGAAGAGCCCGCACCTGCTCAGGCTGATCCGATGTTCGAAGCGGCAGTACCTGTACCCGAGCCGGTAGCGGCAGCACCCGCTCCTGAACCGGTTCCTGTACCCGCACCCGAACCTGCGCCTGCGCCTGCACCCGAACCTGTTCCTGAACCGGTTCCTGCACCTGCTCCGGAGCCTGAGAAAGTTGAGATCCCTGTATATACGGAAGAGGCCGCACCAAAGGCAGAAGAGCCTATCCAGCAGGTTGTTGAGCCTATCTTCGCACCTGAGGAGCCCAAGCCCGTCGAGACAAAGCCTGTAGAGCCGATTTTCTCACAGGAGCCTGTCAAGACGGAGATCCCGAATCAGGTTACTGAGCCGATATTCCCTCAGAACGTTGAGAGACCGGCTCCGATCAATACATACAATGAAGGTGTTAACGAGACAGGTGTCATCCCGAACGGAATGACTGTAGTCGGTGATATCACGACGAACGGATCGCTCGACATAATGGGTACTGTCAAGGGTAATGTTACCGTTGCAGGCAAGTTCAACATCACCGGCAACATAGAAGGCGATTCCAAGGCAGATGAGATTTTCGCCGACGGCGCAAGGATCATCGGAGAGGTGTGCTCGAACGGTTCTATCAAGGTCGGACAGAGCAGCGTCATAAAGGGCAACATGAGCGCCTCATCCGCAGTAATAGCCGGAGCGGTAAAGGGTGATATCGACGTGAAGGGCCCCGTTGTTCTTGATTCAACGGCGATCATCATGGGCAATATCAAGAGCAAATCGATCCAGATCAACAACGGCGCGGCCATCGAAGGTCTGTGCTCGCAGTGCTATGCGGAGGTCAGCGCATCAAGCTTCTTTACGGAAGGTTAATGTATCATGAAGAGAGTATTGCTCAAACTCAGCGGCGAGGCTCTTGCCGGTGATAAGAAGACGGGATTTGATGAGGATACCGTCAGAATGGTCGCTGCCCAGGTCAAAGAGATAACAGACATGGGAACGCAGGTCGGCATAGTCATCGGCGGAGGGAATTTCTGGAGAGGCCGCAGCAGCGAGAGGATCGACCGCACGAAGGCCGATCAGATAGGAATGCTCGCGACGGTGATGAACTGCATATACGTGTCAGAGATATTCCGCTCTGAAGGGATGATGACTAACATCCTGACACCGTTCGAGGTCGGGTCGTTCACAAAGCTTTTTTCGAAGGACCGTGCTAACAAATATTTTGCGAAAGGCATGGTAGTGTTCTTTGCCGGCGGAACCGGGCATCCGTATTTTTCAACGGACACAGGGGTTGTGCTGCGTGCGGTTGAAGTTGAAGCTGATGCCATACTGCTCGCGAAGGCAGTGGACGGCGTCTATGATTCCGACCCTTCAAAGAACCCTGATGCTAAGCGGTTCGATGAGATCACGATCGAGGAAGTCGTTGAGAGGAAGCTGCAGGCAGTTGACCTTACGGCATCGATCATAGCAATGGAAAACCGCATGCCTATGTATATTTTCTCGCTGAATGAGAAGAACAGCATAGTCAATACCGTTAAGGGGAATTTCAACGGTACCCGCGTAACTGTATAGAGCAAAAATCATTAAGGAGCAGCGAACATTATGAGTGAAAGAGTAAAAGAGTATTCCGACAAGATGCAGAAAACAATAGACCATCTGGATTCAGAGTATTCCGCGATCCGCGCCGGACGCGCCAATCCCCATGTGCTTGACAGGATACGCGTGGATTATTACGGAACTCCGACACCCATTCAGCAGGTCGGCAACATTTCCATTCCCGACCCGAGAACTATCCAGATATCTCCTTGGGAGAAGAGTATTCTCAAGGACATCGAGAAAGCGATCCAGGCTTCTGACGTAGGAATCAATCCGACGAATGACGGAAATACGATAAGGCTCGTGTTCCCGGAGCTTACCGAAGAAAGAAGACGCGATCTGGTCAAAGAGATCAAGAAGAAGGGTGAGGATGCAAAGGTTGCGGTCCGTAACATCAGGCGTGACGGCAATGACTCATTCAAGAAGCTTTCAAAGTCTGATGACATTTCCGAGGATGAAGTCAAGGATCTTGAGGATGAGCTTCAGAAGACGACCGATAAGTTCATCAAGGAAATCGATTCGATGATCGAAAGCAAGTCAAAGGATATCATGACGGTTTAATTCCACGGTTATTGATCGCGGCATAGAGTATGGCAGGCAGGTCCTGCCATACTCTTTTGAAAGGGATTTTTACATGAACGTTCCGAATCATGTGGCAATAATACTCGACGGTAACGGACGATGGGCAAAGTCAAAAGGTATGCCGAGAAATTACGGTCATGTCCAGGGGGCGAAGAATGTCGAGATAATATGTGAGGAAGCATATAAGATGGGAATAAACTATCTCACCGTATATGCTTTTTCCACGGAGAACTGGTCAAGACCGGAAGACGAGGTCAGCCAGCTCATGAAGCTTCTGCGCAACTACATGAAGACGTGTCTTCAGACGGCGAAGAAGAACAATATGTGCGTCAAGGTCATCGGCGATAAGTCGAAGCTTGCGGACGATATAAGAGAGTCGATAGATAAGCTTGAAGAGGCGTCGAAGGACAACACGGGGCTGCATTTTCAGGTTGCCATAAATTACGGCAGCCGCGATGAGATAGTGCGTGCCATCAACCGTATAACAGATGATATATCGTCAGGCCGGGCATCTGGCCCTGTTACGGAAGAGATGGTATCTGATTATCTCGATACAAGGGGAATACCCGAACCGGACCTTCTTATAAGGACGAGCGGTGAGCAGAGGCTTTCAAATTTCCTGCTGTGGCAGCTCGCCTATACCGAGTTTTATTTCACCGACGTGCACTGGCCTGATTTTTCAAAAGAGGAGCTTGAGCGCGCGTGTGAGGAATACGGAAGACGCAACAGGCGCTTCGGGGGATATGGCAAGGAGGAGTGATGTTTAAGACACGGCTTTTCAGCGGAATTGTTGTTGCAGCCGCCATGCTGGTTTTCGCATGGCTCGGAGGGGCGCCGTTGCTCGCGCTGCTTCTTGCGGTTTCGCTCATCGGGCAGTATGAATTCTACCATGCCGTCGGTCTTTTGGAAGACGGGAAAAAAGCCGATCTCCTTACCGGAATCGGATATGCATTTTCTGCCGTATATTATGTTCTCCTGTATTTTTCCCGAACGGATCTTTTCTATCTCGTGTTCGTATGCGTGCTTTTTCTGCTCGTCCTTCTTGCGGCGTATGTGTTCACTTTCCCGAAGCACAATGCAAAGTCGGTCATATGCACGTTCTACGGTTTTTTCTATGTGAGCGTCATGCTTTCGTTCATCTATCTTACGAGAAGCCTTGAAGACGGCATATTCATCGTCTGGCTCATATTCTTCAGCTCATGGTTCTGCGATGTTTTTGCATATTTTACGGGAATACTCCTCGGCAGGCATAAGCTTGCGCCGGTGCTCTCCCCTAAGAAATCTATAGAGGGCGCGATAGGCGGAGTTGTTTTTCCTGCGATAGCAGGAGCTATATACGGAGGGCTTGTCAGCAGCAAGCTGCAGCTGGGATTTCCGCCTGTTGCGGGCTTTGCAATACTGTGCGCCATCGGAGCTATAGTGTCGCAGATAGGCGACCTTTCGGCGAGCGCGATAAAGAGGAACTTCGAGATAAAGGATTACGGAACGCTGATCCCGGGCCATGGGGGAATACTTGACCGTTTCGACAGCGTCATATTCACGGCGCCGATGATCTTTTTTGTCGCCATGTTCTTAAAGTAATACAGTCAGGAAAGAATGATCATGAAAAGAATTGCAGTGCTCGGGTCTACAGGTTCGATAGGAACGCAGACCCTGGAAATAATAAGAGGACACCGTGATGAACTCAGCGTGTGCGCGCTTGCGGCGAATTCAAGCGTGGATGCGGTCGAGAAGCAGGCGAGGGAATTTTCGCCGAAAATCATTGCGATGTACGATCCGGCAGCCGCAGACGAGCTGGCAGGCAGGCTTGCAGGAACGGGGATAAAGATCGTATCCGGCATGGACGGCCTTATTGAAGCCGCATCAATGGAAGAGGCGGATATTGTACTTACTGCAATGGTCGGGATGATAGGGATCAGGCCTACGATCGCGGCTATAAAAGCGGGACATGACATCGCTCTTGCGAACAAGGAGACGCTCGTGTGCGCAGGCCATATCATCATGCCGCTGATAAAGGAATACAAAGTATCGCTCTACCCGGTCGACAGCGAGCATAGCGCCATATTCCAGTCGATGAACGGCGAAGATCATGCCGATGTTGAAAAAATAGTTCTTACGGCGTCAGGCGGCCCGTTCAGGAACTGTACGGCCGATGAGCTTAAAAACGTTACGGCGGCGGATGCTCTGCAGCATCCGAACTGGAACATGGGCAACAAGATCACGATCGATTCGGCGACTCTTGTGAACAAAGGACTTGAGGTCATGGAAGCATGCCATCTTTTCAATGTGAGGCTTGATGATATCGAGGTCGTGATACATCCGCAGTCGATAATCCATTCGGCGGTTCAGTACCGTGACGGCGCAGTCATGGCCCAGATGGGATGCCCCGACATGAAACTTCCGATACAGTATGCTCTGTTCTATCCGAGAAGGCCATATCTTGCAACGAAGCGCATAGATTTCTTCGAACTTCATTCAATGACTTTCGAAAGGCCGGATCCGGATAGGTTCAAAGGATTCAGATATGCCTTGGAGGCGGCAAGGCGCGGAGGCAGCATGCCTACAGTATTCAATGCGGCGAACGAACGAGCCGTTGCGATGTTCCTTAAGGGGAGCATAGGATTTACCGATATAGCAAGGCTCATAAAGTGCGCGATGGACTCGGCGGATGTCATAGAAGACCCTGCGGTGGATGATATTCTTGCGGCCGAAGCCGCGGCGGCGGCAGCTGTTGAAGAGAACGCCCGGAGTATATGACAGGGGCGTACAGAAGCTATAGAAGCAATACCGGGAGAAAACAGTGAAGATACTTTTAGGAATAATAATACTAGCAGTCATAATCATAACGCATGAGTTCGGGCATTACATTATCGCCAGGCTCAACGGCATAGAAGTTGTGGAGTTCACGATCGGTTTCGGCCCCAAGCTTTTCGGCTGGACGACGGGGAGCGGCACGAAGTTTTCGGTAAGGCTTATAATGCTCGGAGCAGCATGCGTTTTCGATGATCTTGATGCGGACACAGGTGATGCGGACTTTGCGTCGATCATAGCCAATTCGTCATTCAGGAAGGCGAATGTCTGGTCGAGGATCGCAACAACGGTCGCGGGCCCTCTGTTCAACCTGCTGCTTGCCTTCGTTCTCGGACTTTTCCTCATGAACTACATAAGCATGCCCGATACGACGGTTACGGGCGTCCAGACTGACGGAGCCGCCTATGAAGCAGGAATCCGTGAGGGCGACCGTATCATAAGCGTTAACGGAAGCCGCTGCTATCTGTATCCCGAGGTGAGCACCGCAATAGAACTCGGTGCGGGCAGGCCTGTGAAGATAGTCTATGAGCATGACGGCCAGAGGATAAAGGCCGAGATAGTACCGAGGATGAACAACGAATACAACAGGTTCATGATCGGAGTGTCGTTCGGCGGTGAGGGATATGAGAAGAGTGGTCCGGTACATATAATAAAATCAAGCTACTGCTACGTCAGATACATGGTCAAGATGACCTTTGCGAGCGTTAGGATGATGTTCACGGGACAGGCAAAGGTTTCCGACCTTGCAGGACCTGTTGGCGCCGCGCAGATAGTCAGCGAAGAATATGAGAGCGCGAAGCCGGCCGGCACTCTTGCCGTAGTCGTCAGCATGCTGAACATAGCGCTTCTCCTGTCGGCCAATATCGGGATAGTCAATCTGTTCCCGATTCCCGCGTTCGACGGAGGAAAGCTTCTGTTCCTCATATATGAAGTCATAAGGGGCAAGCCTGCAGACAGCAAAGTCGAGGGCACGATACAGCTCATCGGGATAGGACTCCTGCTCGTGCTGTTAGTTGTAGTTATGTACAACGATATATCAAGACTGTTTACACTCTGACATGACATAATGACCAAAAAGCTGATATCCGGAAATCCGGATATCAGTTTTTTTATATAAAAATAACGGCAGACGGTCATAAAATAACGCGATTTATTACGGGTGTTCTTGAAAGGGTGTAGAAAAAAACAAACCGTATTGACGCACAAACGGACGGGGTTTATTTTTGCATCATGAAGAAGGTCATCGAAAAAGGAACAGTTGTGAACAAGCGATATGAGGTGATCGGACCGATCGGATCGGGAGGCACCAGCGATGTCTATCTCGTTGCTGACAGACACATCGGCAGGACGCTGGCGATGAAAGTCATGGACAGGAAATGCTTCGGTGCGTTCCGGTTCGCAAGAAGCGAGATAGAGGCGTTGCGGTGCATTCATTTTCCGCTTTTTCCGGCCATCCATGATGCCTTCTGCGACAGCGAGAGCATTTTCATCCTGAGTGAGTATGTTAAGGGGATATCCCTGGGCAGGATGTGCATGGGCAAGGGAATGCCCAAAGACCGCGCTCTTGCTATTGCCGAGAGGATATGCGAGGCTCTTATGTACCTTCACGGACTGAAGAAGCCGATGCTCTATCTTGATCTGAAGCCTGACAACATAATAGTGGATGCAGAGGGGCTGCCGCATCTTATCGACTTCGGTATCGCGGGGTGGATAGCGGCCGGTCACATGCCGGTCGGCACCGTCGGGTATTCGCCGCCTGAACAGTACCAGGCAGACGGCGGGATGGACGTAAGGACGGACATCTTCGCTTTCGGAATGACATACTATGCGATCAGAACAGGCGTGCCGCCGGATCCCGATCCGGACACCGCCAGAGAGTGCATCAGAAAGTCACATATTCTCCGTCCATCGGAGAAATCATTTCTTTTAAGGTGCTGCGCCTTTTCAAAAGAGGACAGATACACCTGTGTAAGTGAAGTCAGAAAACAGATAAGACATATCAGAACGATTCCGGACAGATTCCGAAAAAGAACAGTAATAACAGCCGTAGTGCTCGGCGTGCTGATAGGCATGGGCTACGCGGCAAGGACAATAAGCACGAGGATAAGACAGAGCGAGGCATCCGCAGACCTTGTCAGGCGGGCGACTCAGCATATGGAGGAGGGGATGTATACCCCTGAAGGCATAGGGATAATCAAGGCCTGCATCAACAGCGGCAATCTGCCTGATGAGACGGAACAGGAATTCATTTTCGAGGTAGCGGTCAATGCCATGCTTGTTGCAAAGGATTACAGAACCGCTGCAGCGTATTTTGCAAGACTGGATACTGATAAGTACCCGGAGGCGGCAGATTATATGGAATTATGCGCGCTTCAGAACGGGTTCGGTCATGACCCGGCAAAAGCGCTTACGGTCATCGGGAAACTGCTGATGGATACGGCAGGGCTCGCACCGTCGAAAATGAAGTATGAAAACATGATCTTCATCGCAGGATGCTATGAGAACTATGATGCTGATCCGGCGGAAGGTGCTGCGAAGGCTCTTTCGGTGCTGAGGACGGCGGCTTCTGAGATCGATGAGATCACGAAAGAAGAGGAACGAAAAGATTCAGACGAGCTCGCTTCGATCCGGCGAAGGATCGATGAGCTCATGGCCGTAAAGGAGAGACGGCTGAAAGCAAGAATGTACAGAGCTGAAACTATAGGAGGTACCAATGAAGAATAGATCGATCATAAAAAGAACACGGCATGTCATGACGGCGGTATTTACTGCCGCAGCATGTATGCTATGCCCGCTTTCGGCTTCAGCGGGGACGCCCTATACGGGAGGAAGCAATGAATACTACAGATGGGACGAGTGTCAGGCGCTTGAAGATGAAAACTTTACCGGCGCAGTTTTCAAGGTAAATCAGACTTTCAGCTTCACCGCGGATGGAGAACAAAAGGTATCGCTTTTCGAGTGCCGCATAAAGTCATCGCTTGTCGATATGATATGGTTCGGCAGACCTTATGTCCAGAACTGCAGCAGCTGCACATATAAAGCGGCATCGCCGGATCTGTGCTCGTGCAGAGTATTCATTGAGGATGCTGCCGGAAACGAGCTGGCATCGAGACAGGGCAATATGCTTCTTGAGCAGGACATAAGGAGCGCGAATGTTGATCTTGAAGAGCCGATAAGGATCGGTATAGAGATCACTCAGAGACCGGGTGATTACTGCAGCGGCTGCGGCAGACACGTAGGCGATTATGTTACGGTAACGGGGCTGTACTGGCACATAAAGACGATCGTTTTTGATCAGCAGCCTGCCCCGGTATCGGCACCCGCGGGAAGTTCGGCCGTTTTTGATGTGAAGCTTTCAAGATACGTTAACACCCTTTATAAACCTATGGACTTCTATAAATGGGAGATATGGACGGGAAGCGAATGGAAGAATGTCGAGGACGGATACGGAGATTACGGGGAAAGATACAGCGGAAGCGATACGAGCATTCTGACGGTAGGCGGGATAAGCAGTGCCATGAACGGATGCCTGTACAGATGCAGGATGAAGGGCGCTAATTACATGCTGTCGTACAGCGATCCTGCGGCGCTTGCGGTAACTGCCGCTACGCCTACACCGACACCGACACCGACACCGACGCCGACACCGACACAGAAGCCGACGGCAACACCGACACCGACGCCGACGCCTACGCCAAAGCCGACGGCAACACCGACGCCGACGCCTACGCCAAAGCCGACGGCAACACCGACACCGACGCCAAAGCCCACGGCTACGCCGACGCCGAAACCTACGGCGACACCGAAGCCGGGCGGAAAGTCGGATTACATTCCTTCTACATCATCATCTTCACATATCAATCCGGGCAGCTCATCCTCGAGCAGCAGCAGGCCGGGAAGCTCAAGTACGTCAAGCTCGAGCAGCCAGAAGGGAGATGATGAATACAGAGGAGATATAAAACCCGATTCATCATCCGGGAAGAGTTCGTCATCAGGAAAGAGCTCTTCGGCGGGCCCCGGTGATAAAAACCGTTCATCTTCCGGAAGGGGAAGATCATCAAGCGCTAAAACAGATGATAAAAAAAGCACATCTTCATCATCCGTTTCGCGCATTCCGGGCTCGAGCACGGTCATGCGCAACGGTGTTCTTTACATAGTCGATGACGAGAATTCCGTCATCGGAGCCGGCACGGGTGATGCCGGGAATCTGAGCGAGGAGACGGTCGAGAATGAGCCGGATTATCTTCTGTCGGATCTTGCCGTGGAAGGAGAGCTTCGCGAGCAGAATAAGACGAAAGGATTTTTCGCAACGGCAGCAGGCATTGCAACGATAATCGCCATTGCGGTGCTCGTCCTTCTTCTTGCACTTTTTTTCCTGTTCTTCGGAGTTATAGTTTTCGGCGAGGTCGAGGAGCATGATGAAGTGTTTGAGCTTTGCGCCATAAGGCTGATGCTGAGGCATGACGGAAACTGGTGCGTGAAACTCGGAAGCGCGTTTGATGACAATGCGGTCTTAAAACTCAGAGTCGGAATACTGTTCGCGATCATATTCAAAGGATGGGACATAAACGGAGAAACAACCGGAATGTATCCTGGCGAGATAACACAGGCGGCTGAGCAGAACATGCTGCTTTACCGCAAGAACATAAGGAGGAGCGTATGAGGAGAATTATAGGTTTACTTATATGCATGTTCATTTTTTCGGCTTCATGCGCGATAAACTGCGCCGCCGAAAACGAGAAACTCGATGTTGATATAAAGACATATGACGGAAGGTCAGTCATCATAAAGGATGAGCGGCAGTTCTGCACTCCGCTTCCTGTCACCTTCACCCCGCAAGCGGCTGACTGCAGCTACAGCATAAGCACGGATGACGGGGAAACATTCAGCACGTACATAAAAATGGACAAAGAGAGTGTTACTCTTTTTCCGGATGATGATACCTCACCGAGCGGAAGGTGGCAGATAAGGTTCAGGGAAGGAGATGATGGAAAGGAGTCAGATATTTACAGGATCGTTTTCGATGTAAATCCTCCCGAAATAGTGTTCACGGATCCGGAAAAGATCGATGGATGGCTTACAGGGAGCGTGAGGGTTCATTTCGCGATAAGCGATGAGAACGCTCTGGCAAGAATAGTGGCAAAATGCGGTGATACCGTTCTTTATGAGATGCACCGTTCTGAAGACGATAAGATGACGGCCTGCTCGGTCGAACTGGAGCTGGGCGATATGGGAAGGGCGCGGAGCACTGTTGACATAGCTTGCTATGACATAGCCGGAAACAGAATGGATATGTCGTTCGAGTACCTTTTTGACGAAAGCGTTCCGGTCATATATGCCGAGGGTATTTTGAGCGGTGAATGCTATAGCGGCAAGGCTTCGCTTAAGGCCATTGCCAAGGACAGGGATTCTGAAGCATACGTGTGCTACACACTGGAGCGCAGGACGAATAAGGAGCTCACGGAAACAGAGGTTACCGGCGCACCTGCCGATACCGTGATCGCTTTTGAAGAAGAAGGAAGATACAAGATCAGGATATGGGCGGAAGACAGCGCGGGGAACCGTTCGGCAGAACTGACGAAAAGCTTCACGGTCGATGGGAGCGCTCCGGTGATACAGCTGACCGGTGTAACGGAAAATGTCGACGTAAGAACGAATGCTGTGATTTCTGTCGATGTTTCGGATGGAATATACGAGGGAACAAAGGTTGACATAAAACTATCGAAGACCGACCACGAAAAGACCGAGATTATTCCGATAGAAAGCTACACGCTGCTTGCCGAACACGACATCAGAGAGGTTAACATAAATTCTGACGGAGACTATCTTCTGGAAGTTACGGCAAAGGATCCGGCTGGAAATACCGTAAAAGAATACAGGCACTTCCGGATGGATGCAACTGCACCGGATATCAGCATATCAGGAATTGATGAAGGTGACATCACCAACGGGAAGCCGGTTCTGCGGTTCAGCGCTGGAGAGATGTTCTACGCATCGACAGTGATGTCGGCGATCCTAGAAAGAAAGGAGGGAAGTTCATATTCGGTCGCGGAGTCGCTCGACAGGGTTATGAGGTCGGCAAACGATCATATCGATATCGAGGCTGAAAAGGAGGGAGAATACCGCCTTACCTGCATTGCGGCGGACCGGAGCGGCAATACGTCAAGCTCGAGACTCAGCTTTACAGTGGACCGCACCCCGCCTGTGATATCCGATCTTAAGGACATAGACAGTAAATACTTCAAGTCTTTCTCGCTGCCTGCCAAGCTGTCGTCTCTCATAAAAGATGCATCGGGTTTTACTGCGGATGCATACATAGATGACAGGAAAATAGGCGAGAATGACGTGATAATCGAGGAAGGCAAATATGTTCTTACTATACTGGCAGAGGACGGGGCGCAGAACACTTCCGAGGCCTCGGCGTCGTTCATAGTTGACCATACATCGCCGCAGATCGTGCTCGGCGGTTTTGACAGAGACGGGAACATCCGCAGGGGCGGGACGATAAAGGTATCTCTTGCGGAGGACTGCGATAGGCTGGTCAGCGTTAAGTTCAACGACAGGAACATCGCCGTATCGTCTGACAACACGGCAACGATATCTGTGGACGGATACGGTCAGTACTGCCTTGCCGTCAAGGCCGAAGATCCGGCAGGAAACGTCACTGATACGCAGATCCACACGTCAAGCCCCATGTATGCCGGCATCTTCGGAGAGTATATGATGACGGAGAAAAGCATAGAAGCGGCTCTGCCTGAAAATGATGAAAACGAAATCGATTATGTGGGCATTCTGATAGGCCTGTGTTCAGTGCTTTCCGGAACGTTCGGCCTTGCTTTCAGGACCTTTTTACATCATTGACTATTGGCTGAAGACAATGTAAACTCAATAAGGTAGGCACAACCTGTGGGGTATTTTTGCATAAAAACCCCGGAATATACACAATATAGGCAGTTCATGCAAAGAGAGAAGACAAAGGTAATAAAGATCGGCGACCGTGTGATCGGCGGAGGCAATCCGGTTCTCATACAGTCGATGACGAATACGAGGACAGAGGACGCTGAGGCGACAATAGAGCAGATAAACCGCCTCACGGACTGCGGATGCGAGATCATAAGGTGCACGGTCCCGACCGAGGAAGCGGCAAAAGCGCTTCGTGTCATAAAACAGAGGATCAGCATACCGCTCGTTGCCGACATCCACTTTGACCATAAGATGGCTATAGCTGCCATCGAGAACGGAGCCGACAAGATAAGGATCAATCCCGGGAACATAGGCGGACGCGAGAGGCTTGCCGAAGTTGTCGCATGTGCGAAGGAGCGCGGTATTCCGATACGTGTCGGAGTCAACAGCGGGTCGCTCGAGCGGGATTTAGTCGAGAAATACAAAGGCGTCACTGCAAAAGGCATCGTTGAATCCGCGCTCGATAAGGTCCATATGATAGAGGACTGCGGTTACGATAATATCGTTGTTTCGATCAAATCATCGGATGTGCTCATGTCGGTCAGTGCCCACAGAATGATAGCCGAAAAATGCCTGTATCCGCTCCACATAGGAATAACCGAATCGGGTACGGTCAAAAGCGGAAGCATAAAATCTGCTGTCGGTCTCGGGATCATTCTAGCGGACGGAATAGGAGATACGATAAGAGTGTCTCTGTCGGGAGATCCTGTCGAGGAAGTTTTAGCTGCCAAGCTCATACTTAAAACTCTTGGCCTGCGGAGCGGCGGGATCGATGTGGTGTCGTGCCCCACATGCGGCAGGACTCAGATAGACCTCATTTCGCTTGCGAATGACGTTGAGCAACTTGCATCGCAGTACGACCTCGACATCCGTGTAGCAGTCATGGGATGTGCCGTGAACGGCCCCGGAGAGGCAAAGGAAGCAGACATAGGAATCGCCGGAGGAAAAGGCGAGGGGCTTCTCATAAAAAAAGGAGAGATAATTAAAAAAGTCCCTGAAAGCGAACTGCTTCCGGCACTGAAATACGAACTTGATAACTGGGAATCATAGGGAATAAGAGGGAAGTATAGATAGATGGAAAAGAAGTTTTTTGAAGTTTTTTCTGCACTTGATGTGTCAGAATCTGACATGGAATTAATGGAAGGGACCAGAGTAACGAAGCTGGTCTCTTCTTCACGTCGTGATAAGCTGCATATTTATCTTATGAGCGATTATGTTATTCCGAAGGAGAACATTTTCGCGATGGAACGGGAGATTAAGAAACAGTACTATCGGAATGCCCCGGTGAGCGTGAAGATAATAGAAAAGTTCTCGCTCGGCAGCGCATATTCTCCGGAGTCTTTCATAAAGCAGTACAGGAACAGCATTATAGCCGAAGCGGCGCTCATCAATCCTGCGTGGTCGGATCTTCTGCGGCATGCGGACTTTGAGTTTTCCGAGGACGGTAACGGGATAGTTGTCGTTCTTGAGGACAGATTCATCGCAAGGGACATGGCCGAAGACATACTCGATTATCTCGATCATGCCATCAACGAAAGGTGCGGCATGTCCTACCGCATCACCGCCGATTACAAAGAACGGGAAAAGAGACAGAGCTATATGCATTCCCGAGAGAGGATGATGGAGGAGATAAGGAAGATCTCGATGCGAAACAATCCTGACTCCGTCAAGACGGAGGAGAAGGCTGAGGGTACAGGCGATGAAGAGTTTGTCAGCGCAGGAAAAACAGAGGACGATGATGAAGTGTTCAACATATATGCGAACGGTCCGATAGAGAATGTTACCGCAAAGAAGGAAGAGAAGACCGCCCCGGAAAAGAAGCAGCTTCCGGAAAAGAAACGAAGCACAGGAGGCCGGTATCAGAAGAAAGGCTCTTCGAATCCCGATGTCATCTACGGAAGGGATTTTACCGACGGTCCTATAAACATATGCGATATCGACGGAGATATCGGGCAGGTTGTCATACGCGGCCAGGTCAATGATTTTTCCGTCAGGGATACGAGAACCGGAAAGAAGATGGTAACGTTCACCGTTACTGATTTTACGGATTCGATAGATGTAAAGATATTCCCAAAGGAAGACAGACAGGAGAGGCTTTTTTCGTATCTTGAGGACGGCTGTTTTGTTCTGCTGAAGGGTGTTACCGGAGTCGATAAATACGACGGCACGCTCTCACTCGGATACATTGAGGGAATAAAGAAGACTCATGATTTCAGGGTGATGCGGGAAGACAATGAGACCGTCAAGCGCGTGGAGCTTCACTGCCACACGAAGATGAGCGACATGGACGGAGTATCTTCTGCTGTGGATATCATTGAACGTGCGAGGAGCTGGGGGCATGACGCAATAGCGATCACGGACCACGGAGTCGTTCAGGCGTTCACTGAAGCGTTCCATCACATAAAAGAAAAAAAGATCAATGACATCAAGATCATATACGGAATGGAAGGGTATGTCGTTGATGATGATAAGAAAGTCGCGGTTCTGCCGAATGATCATACAATTGATGATTCATTTGTCGTGTTCGACCTTGAGACGACGGGCTTTTCGCCGATAGACAATAACATCATCGAAATAGGCGCAGTGAAGATCGAGGGCGGAAAGATAACGGACAGGTTCTCCACGTTCGTCAATCCGAAGGAGCCGATCCCGTACAGGATCGAAAAGCTCACCGGCATCAATGACAAAATGGTTGAGGATGCTCCGTTTGTAAACGATGCTCTTACGCAGTTCCGATCTTTTATAGGAGATGCGGTTCTCGTCGCGCATAACGCCTCATTCGATATGGGCTTCCTTATGGCGAAAGAAGAGGCCGCGGGATTCGACAGCGTGCACAGCTATGTGGATACGCTCGGAATGTCAAGGCTGCTTGTACCTGAGATTTCAAAGTTCAAGCTCGACAGTCTCTGCAAGTTCTTCAAAGTCTCGCTTGAAAATCATCATCGCGCGGTGGATGATGCAGAGGCGACTGCGCACATATTCTTAAAGCTCATCGGAAGGCTCGAGGAGAAGGGTGTGAGAACGCTTGCCGGCCTTAACGAAATGGCCGATACGTCTGACGAGAAGATACGCAAGTCCCCGAGCAACCATATCATACTGCTCGCAGCGAATGAGACAGGAAGAGTGAATCTGTACAGGCTCGTCTCGCAGTCGCACATAAGGTTCTACCACAATTTCCAGGCGAAGATTCCTAAGAGCCTCATAAGGAAGTACCGCGAAGGGCTCATAATCGGATCTGCCTGCGAACAGGGTGAGCTCTACCAGGCGATCCTAGGCGGCAGGAGCGAAGATGAGATACTGCGGATCGCCGATTTCTACGATTATTTTGAGATACAGCCGATCGGAAACAATGAGTTCATGATAAGGGAGGACCGCTTTGAGGATATCAACTCCCGCAAAGATCTAGAGGACATCAACAGGAAGATAGTCGAGCTCGGAGACAGGCTCGGAAAACCGGTTGTTGCAACATGTGACGTCCATTTTCTTGACCCTGCCGACGAAGTTTACAGGCGTGTGCTCATGGCCGGAAAAGGCTTCACGGATGCTGACATGCAGGCTCCGCTGTACCTGCGCACGACAGAGGAGATGCTCGCCGAATTCGAATACCTAGGATATGACAAGGCATACGAGATAGTAGTGACTAACACGCGAAAGATCGCGGACATGATAGAAGTGATAGAGCCGGTGCGCCCCGACAAGTGTCCTCCGGTCATAGAGAATTCGGACAAGCTTCTTACGGACATCTGTTACAGGCGCGCAAGAGAAATATACGGAGACGAGCTTCCGCCGCAGGTATCGGCGAGACTCGACCGTGAGCTCAACTCGATCATAACTAACGGGTTCGCAGTAATGTACATAATCGCGCAGAAGCTCGTGTGGAAATCAAATGAAGACGGATATCTTGTCGGCTCGAGAGGATCCGTGGGATCTTCTTTTGTTGCAACGATGGCAGGGATTACAGAGGTCAATCCGCTACCTCCGCATTATTACTGCAGCTCCTGCCACTATTATGATTTTGATTCACCTGAGGTAAAATCTTTTGCGGGCCGCGCCGGATGCGACATGCCTGACAAGGTCTGTCCGGTATGCGGTGAAAAGCTCAAGAAGGAAGGATTCGATATACCGTTCGAGACGTTCCTCGGATTCGAAGGGGATAAGGAGCCTGACATCGATCTGAATTTCTCGGGCGAATATCAGTCAAAAGCTCATAAGTATACCGAAGTGATCTTCGGGGCGGGACAGACGTACCGCGCGGGGACTATAGGAACGATCGCGGATAAGACCGCTTACGGATTCGTGAAGAAATACTTCGAAGACAAGCATATCGATAAGAGGCCGTGCGAGATCGACCGGCTTTCGAAGGGCTGCACAGGTGTAAGGCGTACGACAGGACAGCATCCCGGAGGAATAATCGTTCTTCCGAGAGGTGAGGACATCGATACGTTCACGCCGATACAGCATCCTGCCGATGATATGTCGAGCGATATAATCACGACGCATTTCGATTATCACTCGATAGATCATAACCTGCTGAAGCTTGATATTCTCGGGCATGATGATCCTACGATGATAAAGATGCTGCAGGATCTTACCGGAACCGATCCGAGAGCCGTAGCGCTTGATGATGCGAAAGTCATGAGCCTGTTCAGGTCGACGGAGGCTTTAGGAATCGAGCCGGAGGACATAGGTGGATGCAAGCTCGGATGCCTCGGCATTCCGGAGTTCGGAACTGACTTCGTAATACAGATGCTCATTGACACGAAGCCTGAGGCATTTTCTGACCTTGTAAGGATATCAGGTCTTTCGCACGGAACCGACGTCTGGCTCGGTAATGCGCAGGAGGTCATAAAGGAAGGGCTGGCAACGATATCTACTGCCATATGCACGAGAGATGATATCATGACCTATCTCATAAACATGGGGATCGAAAGCTCGGATGCATTTTCCATCATGGAAGCGGTCAGAAAGGGAAAAGTCGCAAAGGGCGACTGCAAGTCCTGGCCGGAGTGGAAGCAGGAGATGCTGGACCATCAGGTTCCGGAGTGGTATGTCGAGTCTTGCGAGAAGATAAAGTACATGTTCCCGAAAGCGCATGCCGCGGCCTATGTCATGATGGCATGGCGTATAGCATATTATAAGATCAATTATCCGCTGGCTTACTATGCCGCGTATTTCTCGATCAGGGCTTCGGCATTCGCATACGAGACGATGTGCCTCGGAAAGAACGTCCTTGCGGAAGAGCTGAAAAAGTACCGGAAGCTCGCTGATGAAGCAGGCACAAAGATGACGAGCAAACAGGAGAACACACTGAAGGATCTTAAGATCGCCGAGGAAATGTACGCGAGAGGATTCGAGTTCATGCCCATTGACATTTTCAGGGCAAGAGCGCATCACTGTCAGATAATCGACGGAAAGATAATGCCGAGGCTCGACTGCATCGACGGGCTCGGTGACAAGGCGGCCGACGGTGTGGCAGAGGCTGCGAAGGACGGCCCTTTCCTGTCGCGCGAGGATTTCCGCAATAGGACAGGAGTATCAAAAACTGTAACGGACCACATGAGTGAGCTGGGTCTGCTTTCCGGCCTGCCCGAATCAAACCAGCTGTCACTGTTCGATATATGCAGCTGATGCGGCCTTTGTACATGCAGTGCCTGGAATGATCAAGGAAGTTATCCGGAAGGTGCCATGACATGACCCGAGTGATTTCATATGATTGCTATCGGATCCGCACAGAAAGAAGGTAAATATGGCGAAAACCGTACATCTTTGTCCCGCACAGTGCGCCCTTGATATCGGAGACGGAAGTGAGCGCGGGGAATATGTCTGTCAGGATTACATACTGAACGTGCTCGGCCGCCCTCACAGAGCGGTTAACATAATGTATACTTATTATCCTAACGACAGTCAGTGGCCGGCCAGGATTTCAGAGGCCTGCGCGGTCATGGAGGTCGGATTCGCCTGGGATTACCCATATGATGATTATTATCCTTTCGTTGAAGACGGGGCGCAGTTTGAACAGATGCGCGACATCAGGAGACATGGCCAAGATGTTATGTTAACCATGACAATAGACTGCTCGCTTGACGATGAAAAGCTCCGCGCACTTGCATCAAAGCTCAGACCGTACGGCAGGATGCTGCTGCGCATCAACCATGAATGCAACGGAAACTGGTTCACTCATAACAAACGGTTCTCACATGAGGAGATAGCTTCGTTTTTTGTGCGTTTTTCGCGCATTATCAAGGAAGAAGCTCCGAATGTCAGGACCGTTTTCTGCGCAGGTCTTATAAGCAAGGATAAAGATGAAAACGGGAAGTACATGGTCGAGTACGAAGACGAGTTCGCTCCTGCGTATTTGGCAGCCGATGTATGGTCTGCCGATAAGTATCTGGCGCTCCACTTCGGATGGCCGTATAACATCGCCGAGGCGCGTGAAGATACTTATACCGCGGACGGATCTGATAAGGTTTTCGAATGGTTTTTGGCAACATATGAAAGGCTTTCGCAGCGGTTCGGCAACAAGCCGTTCATCCAGGCCGAGATGAACGCGGATGGCGATGTTACATCCCCGATTTATCAGACGCAGATCGTAAGAGCGTTCTATGATCTTGTAAAGAATAACAAGGCCGGCTGGCTTACAGGCATATCGATGTACCAGTTCAGGGACCGCGGCAGGCTCGGGCTCGAGGTCGAGGATCCGAACAACAGCTCCGTCGGAATAAGACAGCCGCTCATGGATGAATACATAAAGATCCTCCGCGATCCGTATTTTTCGCCCCGGATGGAAGAGGGAAGCGAGACGGCTTTTCCTGCAAAGCTCCGTTGGGGCGGGAGTGAAGACGCGGACGGGATAGAGATAGCAGTTGAATTCGATCCGGAACCGAGTTTCTGTGAAGTCACTCTTCAGGAGGACCTCTGTCTCATGATGGAATTTAACGGCAGGTGGTTTTTCAAGGCAAAGGGCGTTGCAACGATAGATCTGATGCCCGCTTTCTTCGAGAAGAGGCCGGATAGGAAATGCACGGTGCCGCTGCGGATTTTCGCAACGCCGCCTGACGGCGAAAATCATGATGACGGAACTGCCGGCTGGACTGTAGATCAGCACTTCGTCATGAACGAGGAGCCGAAGCTGCGCATAAGATATCAGACACCGTATCAGGCCGGCGCGGTAGAAAAATAAAATGTGCTATCATTAAAATTAGAATATGAGCGGGGTTTGAATGAAATGAAACTTCTTAACATAGAGGGGTATCCGTACTATTACGAAACTCACTGCCACTCAAGTGAGTCGAGCGCCTGCGGGTCGAACACATCGGTTGAGATGGCAAAGGCTCACAAAGAAATGGGATACACCGGAATGATCCTCACGGATCACAACTGGGGAGGCAATACAGCTGTTGACAGGAGTCTTCCGTGGCGCGACTTCGTCGACAGATTTTTCGAACCGTTCTACGCCGCAAAAAAATGGGGCGAAGCCAATGATTTTCAGGTGTTTCCCGGATATGAGGCCGGATATGACGGAACGGAATTTCTCATTTACGGACTGGACATACAATGGATGAGGGAACATCCTGAGATAAGGGACGCGACGGTTGCGGAACAGTTTGATATAATACATTCAGGCGGTGCGCTCGTCGTTCATGCCCATCCGTTCAGGGAAGCTTTCTACATAAAGGAGATAAGGCTTTTTCCCGAATACGTTGATGGAGTTGAGGCGGTAAATGCCGCTCATCAGATGCGGCCTGATTTCAATGAAAAGGCTCTTGAATATGCAAGGAAACTCGGTGTGTTCATAACGGGCGGAAGCGACAGCCATTCAGTAAGTCTCCTAGGAGGAGGAATGGCATTCCCGCAAAAGATCGCGGATATCAATGATTTTGCCGCAACGCTCAAAGGCGCGAGACCGGATGATTACCGGGTTACCGACGGAATAAATATTTATGATGCCTACGGAGGAAAGATATGAAGCTTGCGAGGGTGACCAAGAAAGGCAACAGATCGTTCTATATCGAATTCCTTATGATGACGCTGCTTCCGCTCATAATATGCGGCATCGTCATGATGATGGTGTGCTCGAAATCGATAAGGGATACGATGAAATCGGAAGCGGAGGACAATTTAAGGAACGTCGCGCTTTCCGTGCTTGCCGCTTATGATCAGGCATTCCCGGGTGAATACGAAGCTGCGGTCGAAGATAATGTCATAAAGCTTTACAAGGGCGGCACGGTCATATCGGACGATTGCAGTTTCATCGACGGCCTTGAAGAGAGCAGCAGGCTCGAGATAACGATTTTCTCTTATGATACGAGGATGATCACGACGCTGAGAGACACTGACGGCAACAGGATGACAATGTCCGTTGCGAGCGACAGGATCGTCGACGAAGTGTTCAGACAGCGCAAGCCTACGTTCTACGACAACGTGTCGATCGGGGGTGTCGAATACTACGCATATTATTCACCGATAATGAAAGATGGCGGCGGCGAATGCATCGGAATGATCGGCGTCGCGAAGCCGGCCACGGAGCTCAAGAATCGGATCAACAGATCGGTCATGAACAACATAGTCGTGATGCTGCTCGCGATACTGATAACGTCATTCTTCATCACGAGATTCGCTAACAACCTCGTATCAGTCGTGAAGCATATGCTCGTGTTCATGAAGAGTCTTGCTGACAACAAGCTCGATGCGAAGCTCGATGCGTCAGTGCTGCAGCGCGAGGATGAGCTCGGCGAAATGGGAAGGAACCTCGGAAGCCTGCAGATAGCGCTACGCCGCCTTATTGAGCGTGATGTGCTCACAGGCCTGTTCAACAGACGGAGCGCCGAGAAGAGACTTGATGAGATAGAGGCCAGCGGAGTTAAGTACTGCGTGTCGATCGGAGACATAGATCATTTCAAGAAGTTCAACGATACGTTCGGACATGAGTGCGGCGATGTCGTTCTTCGTGAGGTGGCGCATCTTCTGAACGAGGGCATGAACGGACGGGACGGCTTCGTTGCAAGATGGGGCGGAGAGGAATTTCTGCTCGTGTTCGAGAATTCCAATATCGAGCAGGCAAAGGATGCCCTTACGATCATAAGGCAGGCGCTTCATGACAAGGAAGTTGAGTACAACGGACAGATACATAAAGTCACGATGACTTTCGGAGCATCAGAGAAAGTTCCTGGTCAGCCGATCAATCACCTGATCCGTGCGGCGGACGACAAGCTCTATGAAGGAAAGCAGGGCGGAAGGGACAGGATCCTCATCTGACAGGCCGTGCATGTATGCTTGAGAAAGCACCTGATGACGTGATATAATAAGATGTTTGAATAATTTTGGGAGCAGTATGGAAAATGAGCACTGAACTTGCAAAAACTTATGATCCTTCCGATATGGAAGGAAGACTTTACGAAAAATGGGAGAAGAGCGGGTATTTCCACGCAGAACCTGACAGGTCGCGTAAGCCTTTCACGATAGTGATGCCGCCTCCGAACATAACGGGGCAGCTCCACATGGGCCATGCGCTCGATAACACGATGCAGGATATCCTTATCCGTTTCAAGCGCATGCAGGGATACAATGCGCTCTGGCAGCCGGGCACTGATCATGCGAGCATCGCTACGGAAGTCAGAGTCATGTCGGAACTCAAGAAGCAGGGGATCGACAAGCATGATCTCGGCCGCGAGAAGTTCCTCGACAAGGTCTGGGAATGGAGAGCCGAGTACGGCGGAAGGATAACGAAGCAGCTCCGCAAACTCGGAAGCTCGTGCGACTGGGAGCGCGAGAGATTCACGATGGATGAAGGCTGCAACCGTGCAGTTACCGAGGTTTTCGTCAACCTCTTTAACAAGGGACTCATATACAAGGGTGCCAGGATCATCAACTGGTGTCCTGTCTGCAATACATCGATTTCGGATGCTGAGGTTGAGTATGTAACGCAGCCGTCGCATCTGTGGCACATCAAATACCCTATAGCGGATGAGAACGGTAAGCCTTCCAGGACGGAATTCCTAACGTTCGCGACAACGCGTCCCGAGACGATGCTCGGCGATACTGCGGTCGCAGTGCATCCCGATGATGAAAGATATAAGCACCTTCACGGCAGGACGGTCTGGCTTCCGATAGTCAACAAGCCCATCCCTGTCGTTGAGGATACATATGTCGACATGGAATTCGGTACCGGCGTAGTGAAAATCACTCCGGGCCACGACCCTAACGATTTCGAGGTCGGAAAACGCCATGACCTTCCTATCGTGAATGTCATGAATGATGACGGAACGATAAACGAGAACGGCGGAAAGTACAACGGCATGACGGACCTTGAGGCAAGGGATGCTATCGTCAAGGAACTTGAGGAACTCGGTCTTCTCGTAAAGATAGAGGATTACGATCATAATGTCGGAACACACGACAGATGCGGCACGACGATACAGCCGCTCGTGAAACAGCAGTGGTTCGTCAAGATGGATGATCTCATAAAGCCTGCAAGGGCCGGGGTTGAGAACGGTGACATCAAACTCGTCCCGCCTCGTATGGACAGGACTTATTACAACTGGACTGACAATATAAGAGACTGGTGCATCAGCCGTCAGCTCTGGTGGGGCCACAGGATTCCCGCATATTACTGCGCGGACTGCGGCGAGATGATCGTATCAAAAGAGCCTGTGACAAAATGTCCTAAATGCCAGAGTGCGAACATCACTCAGGACGAAGATACTCTCGATACATGGTTCTCATCGGCGCTCTGGCCTTTCTCAACGCTGGGCTGGCCCGATAAGACCGAAGAGCTTGATTATTTCTACCCGACGGATGTCCTTGTGACCGGTTATGACATCATATTCTTCTGGGTCATCAGGATGATCTTCTCGGGTTATGAGCATATGGGCAAGAAGCCTTTCTCGACAGTACTTTTCCACGGACTCGTAAGAGACGGGCTCGGACGCAAGATGAGCAAATCGCTCGGCAACGGCATCGATCCTCTCGAGGTTATCGAGAAGTACGGAGCTGATGCTTTAAGGTTCACGCTCGTTACAGGAAACGCTCCCGGCAATGACATGAGGTTCACGGACGAGAGGGTTGAGGCGAGCAGGAATTTCGCGAACAAGGTATGGAATGCTTCAAGATTCATATTGATGAACATGGAGGGCAAGAAGGTCACCGAACCGAAGGCTGAAGACCTCTGGCCTGTCGACAGATGGGTGCTCTCGAAACTCAACAAGGTTGTGCGCGAAGTGACCGAGAACATGGAGAAGTACGAGCTCGGTATCGCCGTTTCGAAGGTTTATGATTTTGTTTACGACGTTCTGTGCGACTGGTACATAGAGATGATCAAGCCGAGATTCTACAACACCGATGATGCGGCTTCTGCCAATGCGGCGCTTCATACGGTCAAGACTGTTCTCATACAGTCGCTGAAGCTCCTTCATCCGTACATGCCGTTCATAACAGAGGAGATATACTGCACGCTCACGGCCGATGATGATGACCGCGAGGCCGAGAGCATCATGATATCGTCATGGCCGGTGTACAGGAGCGAATGGGAATTCGAGGATGACGAGGCCGAGATCGAGCTCATAAAGGAAGCCGTTCGCGGCATAAGGAACGTGAGAAATGAGATGAACGTTGCACCTTCGAAGAAGGCAAGCGTATTCATCGTAACGGAAGATGAGAAAGTAAAAGCCGCATTCGAGAAGGGAAGGATTTTCTTCGAAAGCCTTGCCGGCGCTGAAGCATCAAAGGTTCAGAACGACAGGACCGGAATCGATGATGACGCGGTTTCAGTAATGATCGCTAACGCCGCGATATACATTCCGTTTGCCGAGCTCGTCGACATAGCCGCTGAGATAGAGCGTCTTACGAAAGAAAAGAAGAGGCTCGAAGGCGAGATAAACAGATGCCGGCAGATGCTCTCGAACGAGAAGTTCATCAGCAAGGCACCTGAAGCGAAGATAAACGAGGAGAAGGAAAAACTCGAAAAATACACGCTGCTTTCCGGACAGGTCGAGGAACGTCTTAAGACTTTAGAATCAAGATAAACTGAAAGGCAGGTAAGCATGCCGGCTGCAACAGACAAGTGGAGATGCCAAATATCGGATGACTCTATGAGCGCCACGGTTTTCATCACTCCGCCTGCAGAGGGGGAGACGATAACCGTTGAGGACGTGACTGTTTATCTGCGCGCAAACGGTGTCATATCCGGCGTCATTTACTCCGAGATCGAGAAGGCAGTCAACGAAAAGATCTACTATAAGGATATTGTCGTTGCAAAAGGCAGGAGCCTTATCGAGACGCAGAACGGTTATTACGAGTTCCTTTTCAGCACGGGTGAGATCAAAAGCCCTGCGATACGTTCGGACGGTTCCGTAGACTACCAGAGCATGAGCGTCATACAGAGCGTCAGTCCCGGAGATCTGCTCGCGGTCTATCATCCCGCAGTACCGGGAAGCTCGGGCCTTGATGTCAAGAACCGTGAGATAAGATGCAAGCCTGCAAAGGATCTTCCGGCGCTCAAAGGATCCGGGTTTGAGGTATCCTTTGATGGCAATACATACAAAGCGGCGATGGAAGGCCGCGTTGAATATGACAACTTCAAGCTTCACATACGCGACCTTTATGAACTCCGCGGCGACCTTGATCTTGTTACGGGACGGATAGATTTCAGAGGCGACGTCATCGTCCATGGGAATGTCGAAGCAGGAACTTTCATAAGGGCAACGAAAACCGTCACGGTCGACGGCGCAGTTGAAGCCGCGACGATCATCGCTGAGGGCGACATAGTCCTGAAGAAGGGCATACAGGGAGCCGGAAAGGCAAGACTTGTTTCGGGCGGAAACATTTATGCCAACTTTATAGAGTTCACCGAAGTGAAGGCGAAAGGGAACGTCGAGTCGAACATAATACTCAATTCGAAAATCTCCGCCGGAAAATCGGTCATAGTACGCGGCAGGAGAGGCGCCATAATCGGCGGCACGAACTACAGCGTCGGTGAGATGACGGCAGCCCATGCGGGAAACAAAGCCGAGATAAAGACAAAGGTCGCATCCGGTATAAGCGAGGATTACGATAAGCGCCATCACCTTCTTACGACGAAGGCGGAAAGCGCGAGGACCAGCATAAGCAAGACGAAGAACGAGATACAGCAGATAAGGGATATAAGGATCACGAACGATCCTAAGGACGTCAAGGACGCCAAGATAAGCACCCTTACAAGAAGGCTCAATAGAGACATGCGGCTCCTTGAGCATGTCGAGAAGGAGCTCGCTGAGATCGAAGAGACGATAAACGTCGGAATGGAAGCTGCGATCACGATCGAGGATACGGTCAATCCGGGAGTCACGGTCATCATCGACAACAAGGAGATGATCGTGAAAAGTCCGATGAATCACGTGAAGTTCTACAGGCCTTCGGGCAGCGACACAATTGAGGTAAAATCGATATGATAAATTTTGAGGAAGAACTGAAGAAATTCCATCCGAGCATGGAAGTAGAGGAAGTCGAGAATGCCGTAAGGGAACATGAGCTTACGGATATGACAGACATCATGCTCGAGATGCTCCGCAGAGAAAAAGAGAACAAAGAACTATGAAATGTTACGCATGCGGCAATCGCCTCGGCCCTGAGGACTACTGCATGTCCTGCGGCGCCTATGTCAGAACGTACAGGCATATCATGTGCATGTCCAACATGCTCTATAATGACGGTCTTGCAAAGGCTAACGTGCGCGATATCTCGGGAGCGATTGCATCCCTTAATGAGAGCCTTAAATACAACAAAAGGAATATCGATGCGAGAAACCTGCTGGGACTGTGTTACTTCGAAAGGGGTGAGGTGGTTCCGGCTCTTTCTGAATGGATAATCAGCAAGAACTATGAGAGCAAGAAGAACGTCGCCGATGAATACATCAGCTTCCTGCAGAGCAATCCTGCAAGGCTCGATACCATAAACCAGACGATAAAGAAGTTCAACCAGGCACTCAATTTCTGCTACCAGAACAGCCAGGATCTTGCGATAGTCCAGCTCAAGAAGGTGCTTTCGATCAATGAGAACCTCATAAGAGGTTATCAGCTTCTGGCGCTTTTATACATCGAGACGAAGGATTATGACAAGGCCAGGAGAACGCTTCTGCGCGCCATAAAGATCGACAGGAACGATACTACGACGCAGAGGTATTTAAAGGAGATAAACAGCCTCATCACCGAACAGGCGAATGCCGGCGACGGAAGCGCCGCTCTTCTTCCGCAGGACATAATAACGTATCAGAACGGCAACGATACGATCATCCAGCCTGTTGGCGCGAAGGAGAAGCGGGGATTTTCGAGCATCATAAATATCGTGATCGGACTCATAATCGGCATCGCGATAAGCTGGTATCTCATCCTTCCGGGAAAGATAAGCTTAGCAACGAAAGAAAACGATGAAAAATTCATGGCTGTGAGCGAGGAGCTGACAGCTGAGAAAGCTTCACATCAGGAGTCGATCAAAAAGGCGGAAACTCTTGAGGCGCAGAACAATGAGCTGTCGCATCAGATCGAGGAGCTCACCGGAACGAACGGTGCCACGACAGAAAACGACAGGCTGCTGCGTGCGGCAAGGCTCTATCTCGAAGAACCGTCAAATTCAGGCAAAGTCATGGAGGAGCTTGCGGATGTCGGCGCGGATTATCTTCTCGGCGCGTCGGACGAATTCAGGGATCTTTATGCGAAACTGCAGGAAACCGCCGCAGGAGATGCACTCAAGTATTACATAAAGCTTGCGAAGGAAGCTTTCAAGACGAAGGACTACGCAACAGCGGCAGAATACTATACGAAGGTCATAGAGCTAGATCCGGAAAATTCCGACTATCTCATGGACCTTGCATATGCATACAGAGAATCGGGAGAAACGGAGAAGGCCGCAGAAATCTACAGAAGGGTCATCACCGATTTTTCCGAAACACAGAACGCCGCGGATGCGGCGGAATATCTGGAGCAGTGATCCTTGCGCGGATCGGCTGCTCTTTTTTGCGGTTAAAAACCGAGAAACGCTTCGGCTATAGATCAAATAAAAAAGGAGACAGAACATGGGTGGATTTTTCGGCGTAGCATCAAAGAAGGACTGTGTATGGGACCTTTTCTTCGGAACGGATTATCATTCGCATCTCGGAACAAGACGGGCCGGTATGACGGTTTTCGGAGAGAAAGGATTCGACCGTGCGATACACAACATAACGAATTCTCCTTTCAGGACGAAGTTCGACAGGGACGTTACGGAGCTTAAGGGAAACCTCGGCATCGGGTGCATCTCGGATTATGAGCCTCAGCCGCTGCTCATCAGGTCTCATCTCGGGACGTTCGCCATAACGACCGTAGGAAGGATAGATAACCTTGAAGAGCTTGTTGAGGAAGTTTCGACTAACAGGACGCAGTTCCTTGCGATGAGCGGAAGCAATATCAATCCTACCGAGCTCGTTGCCTGCCTCGTCAATCAGAAGGATTCATTCCTTGAAGGAATAAAATATGTTCAGCAGAAAGTCAGCGGCTCGATGACTCTCATGATCATGACCGAAGAGGGACTTTACGCGGCAAGGGATTTTTACGGCAGGACGCCTGTCATGATCGGAAAGAAGGAAGACGGGTACTGCGTATCGTTTGAAAGCTTCGCATACATCAATATCGGATATACGGATGAGAAAGAGCTTGGGCCTGGAGAAATAGTTTACATAACTCCGGACGGATATGAAACGATAAGTCCTCCGCAGGAGACGATGAAGATCTGCACGTTCCTCTGGATCTATTACGGATATCCGAATTCGACATATGAGGGAGTCAACGTCGAGAGCATGCGTTACAACTGCGGAGCCATGCTGGCCGAGCGTGACAACGTCGATCCCGACCTTGTTGCAGGCGTTCCCGATTCAGGAATAGCACATGCGATAGGATATGCTAACAGGTCCGGCATCCCGTTCGCCCGCCCCTTCATCAAGTACACTCCGACATGGCCGAGATCGTTCATGCCGACTGATCAGAGCATGAGAAATCTGATCGCCCACATGAAGCTGATCCCTGTTGATGAGCTGATACGTGATAAATCACTGCTCCTTATCGACGACTCGATAGTAAGGGGAACGCAGCTGCGCGAGACGACTGAATTCCTCTACAACAGCGGCGCAAAAGAAGTTCATATAAGGCCTGCGTGCCCGCCGCTCCTGTACGGATGCAGGTTCCTGAATTTCTCGAGGTCCAATTCGGAGTACGATCTTATAACGAGACGTGTCATAAGGGAGAGAGAAGGCGAGAACGTATCTGATGAGATACTTGCAGAATATGCCGATCCTGACAGCGGCAGATACGAGCAGATGCTTGAGGACATAAGGAAACAGCTCGGATTCACATCGCTTCGTTTCCATCGTCTTGATGACATGGTCAAATCTGTCGGAATAGATAAGTCGAAGCTCTGCACATACTGCTGGGACAAGCAGGGAGACTGCAGCAGCTGCAAGAACTGCCCGGGAAAATCCGGCTCATGATTTTCGCCGCATCCGGATCCTGATGGGCGGATGTACAGAACGGAAGGAGACTCTTGTATGGATTTCAAGTATGTGCGCATCCAGGGAAGAGAGCTGGCTGAGAACACGATGTATGCGAAGGGCATCTTCAGCATGTGCTGGGGGCTCATACAGAACAACGTGATGGATGAGGAGGATGCAGACCTCTTCAGGGAGATAGATGCGTGGTTCGCGGAAATCCTTCCGTGGCCGCCGCAGTGCATGCGCAGGGAGAACGTGGTCTGCTTTTTCAAAACGGAGAACACGGAGATGATGATGAAGCTCATCAAGCCAGCGCTCTGGCTGCTCGAAAAGTACAACCATCCGTATTACGTAGTCTACACGAACATGCCCGGTGAAATAGTCTATGAGGACGATTACCAGGTGGTGATAAAGGCCGGAGAGCCTCTGCGCATAGAGAAGATGCAGCCTTCATGGAGCGAGGGCAGAGGAATAGAGGATAAGGAACAGAAGATGTTCTATTAGATATATGCCGGATGACGTATTTCTGTTTGTAATTCATCCGTTGATATCATATAATTATGGGATAAGCTGAATTATGCCATGGGGGATACGATGTCTGCTTTTTCTGATTCATGCATGAACATTCTCGGGTATGCCGGCGTGCCGGATGCCAATAAAGAAAAGATCTATAGCAAGATCAAGGAGTTTGCTGCAATGGAGGACCAGAGCGCTCCGGATGACGCTGCCAGAAGGCTGCGCAAGGAGCTCGGCTCATATTTTTATGAGCTCTATAAGCTTGTGTTCTTCAAGACGCTTGAGGACAGACATATTCCGGAAGAGATTTTCATGTTCCTCTATTTCGGATACATAGACGAGGAGCTTGCCGGCGAAGAGAACACTCAGATACTGCACGACCTGGCCGTCAGCATAGGACATGATGAGGAAATGCGCGTGTTCACGTTCTATCAGTGGCTGCGCCTCATCTATTCTTGCAAGAAGGATCCTTCGATAGATGATTTTTCGACGGACTATATAACTACGCTCCGCAAGAGAAAAAGGGACGGAGAGATAACCGATCAGCAGGAGAGAGAAGCTCTCGAGGACGGCGAAGCAAGAGTCAAGTTCGAGATAGATAACATGTTCAGATCGGCGAGCAAGATGCTGAGCTCAAGGGTGACGACGTTCGTTCCGTTCTTTTCTGGACAGACGCTCACAAAGCCGCTCGATAAATCTTTACTCAGCTATGCGACGGTCAACAAGATGCTCTCCATAGTAAAGGGGATCGATTTTTCGCTCTTCTACAGACAGACTGTTTATACTGCGCCTGAGCTCGGGCTCGACAAGACGTTCATTCAGGTCGAGGTGCTGCCCGACATCATTCTCATGCCGCTCGTCGGAACGAGAGGCGCGATGTGGCAGGAGATCACCGGCGCGAAGAGAACGACGCCCGGAAGATTCCTTCTTCCTATCGCTGAAGAGGAGGACCTTTCCGGAGTACTCATAAAGATGTGCGCGGAATTCAGGTGGGAGCTCTGCAAGAGAATTCAGGGCGCTAGATGGAACGACCTTTCCGAGAGATCGCTGACAAGCGATTACGTTGACTATATAGATACATACAGGAAGAACCGGGATCTTTCCACGGAAGCGAAAGAGAGGATAAAGGCCGCCATGGTCAAGCACCGCAAGAGCTACAAGGAGATGTTCATTGCGGACTACATGACATACATCATGTACGAAAGCTCGGGTGCGCTGCGGCACAACAAGGTAGTGCGTGCGATACTGTTCAACTACTGTCCCTTCTCGAAAATCATACGCGAGGGTGCGATAGCGACCAATCCGCAGTATGTGCAGCTCATAGAAAGATTCGTTCACAAGACTGCTCATGAGCAGCATCTTTTCGATATAGCGACAGGAAGGATAGAAAAAGCCGGCAACGCTATTCCGCCGGAACTTATGGCGCACTACGAATACCTGAGAATGTAACCGGCAGAAAATATTCAGCGGAGAATTACTGATGAGTGAAGAAAATGTTTCAAGAAATTTCATAGAGATGATGATCGATAAGGATCTCGAAGAGGGAAAATACGAAGAGGTCCATACGCGTTTTCCGCCCGAGCCTAACGGCTACCTGCACATAGGGCATGCGAAGGCTATACTTCTCAACTACGGTCTTGCAAAGGAATACGGCGGAAAGTTCAACTTAAGGTTCGACGATACAAATCCGACGAAAGAGAAAACCGAGTTCGTCGAATCGATCAAAGAGGACGTTGCATGGCTCGGTGCCGACTGGGAGGACAGGCTGTTCTTTGCATCGGACTATTTCGACCAGATGTACGAGGCGGCGGTGAAGCTCATCAAAAAAGGCAAGGCGTTCGTATGCGATCTTACCGCCGATGAGATAAAAGAATACAGGGGAACGTTCGATACTCCCGGCAAGGAAAGCCCTTACAGGAACCGCAGCATCGAAGAGAACCTCAAGCTCTTCGAGGAAATGAAGGACGGAAAGTATGCCGACGGAGAGAAGGTTCTTCGCGCGAAGATAGACATGGCGAGCCCGAACATCAACATGCGCGATCCCGTAATTTACAGAGTCGCTCATATGAGCCATCACAACACGGGAGATAAATGGTGCATCTATCCGATGTACGATTTCGCGCATCCGATAGAAGATGCTATCGAGGGTGTGACGCATTCGTGCTGCACGCTCGAGTTCGAGGACCACAGGCCGCTCTACGACTGGGTTGTGAACGAGCTTGAATATCCGCATCCGCCGAGGCAGATCGAGTTCGCTAAGATGTATCTGACGAACGTTGTGACGGGAAAGAGATACATCAAGAAGCTCGTTGAGGACGGCATAGTTGACGGATGGGACGATCCGAGGCTCGTCTCTATCGCGGCTCTTCGCAGGCGCGGTTTCACGCCCAAGTCGCTCCGTACGTTCGTTGAACTTTGCGGCGTTTCGAAGAGCAATTCATCGGTCGATTATGCGATGCTCGAGTACTGCATAAGAGAAGACCTCAAGCTTTCACGTCCGAGGGTAATGGCAGTTCTCGATCCGATAAAGCTCATAATAGACAATTATCCCGAAGGCGAGACCGAATACTTCGAGGTTCCGAACAACCTCGAGAACGAATCGCTCGGCTCGCGTTCAGTTCCTTTCTCGAGGGAGCTTTACATAGAAAGGGATGACTTCATGGCGGAGCCCGTGAAGAAGTATTTCAGGCTTTTCCCCGGCAATGAGGTGCGCCTCATGAACGCGTATTTCGTAACGTGCACGTCATATGAGACTGATGCCGAAGGGAACGTGACATGCGTGCACTGCACATATGATCCCGCGACGAGACAGGGCAGCTGCCCTCCCGACAGGAAAGTCAAGGGCACGATACACTGGGTAAATGCCGCGACCGCTTTTGGTGCAACGGTAAGACTTTATGAGAATCTCATAGACGAGGAGAAGGGAGTTTACAATGAGGACGGAAGCCTCAACCTGAATCCCGATTCCATTAAAGTCATGGAGCACTGCATGCTGGAGCCTTCTCTGAAGGAAGCGAAGATATATGAGTCATTCCAGTTCGTAAGGAACGGATTCTTCTGCGTTGACAGCAGGGATTCGAAGCCCGGCGAGCCGGTGTTCAACAGGGTAGTATCTTTAAAGAGCAGCTTCAAGCTGCCGAATTCATGATAGAAGCTGGAGGTTACAGATGGGTTTATTAGACGGATTGTCAAACATGGGCCTTGGAAAACTTGAAGGAGCCGAAATATTTGAGGAGGAGAAGAAGCCTGAGGCACCGAAACGTGAAGAGCCTAAGCCTAAGGCGGAGCCTGAATTCGATGAGAATGATGTTCTTTTCGACAAGTCCGTCCAGTGTCCGGTGTGCGATAAGAAGTTTTCGTACAGGGCCGTAAGAACAGGAAAAGCAAGGCTCATAGGTCAGGATCCCGACCTTCGTCCTAAATACGACAAGTTCGATCCCTCCAAATATGATGTCATTGTCTGCCCGGACTGCGGATATGCGGTACTGACGAGGTATTTCGCAGCGCTTCCGTCGGCGCAGATAAAGCTTCTGAAAGAAGGGATAGGCGGAAGGGTGCGCGGTGTCTCGAATTCGCCGGTACTGTCTTATGATGATGCCATTCAGAGATATCAGCTCGCGCTCGCATCTTCCATAGTCAAGCATGCGAAGGACAGCGAGAAAGCCTATGTATGCCTCAAGATGGGCTGGGTTATGAGAGGAAAGAGGGAAACCATTCCTGTTGATGCGCCTGATTATGATGAGCAGGTCACGGAGCTCAACAAAGATGAAAACGAGGCCCTGAAGGCCGCATATGAAGGATTCGTGAGCGCGCGTCAGAAGGAGAATTTCCCGATCGCCGGAATGGATGAAGTCACCGTGGATTATCTTATCGCAGTTCTTGCTACGAGGTTCGGGGAGTTCGATACGGCACAGAAGCTGATCTCCGGAATACTGACGAACAAGGCTGCGAACAGCAGGATAAAGGACCGCACAAGAGATCTCAAGGAAATGGTTCTTGAGCAGATGAAGATGAAAGGAGAATTCTCATGAAAGGGTTCGGAAAATTCGTAACATTCGTAGGAATAACAGGAGCCGCACTTGCAGGATTATGGTATTTCTGCGAGATGAACAAGGACAAGGACAAGGCCTGCCCTTGCGACGCCGATAAGGATGACGAGGGTGAAGGCAGCGAGCGCTCATATGTTTCGCTCGATCCCGAGTTCAAGGAAGACGTGAAGGAAGTTGCAGATGACGTCAAGAAGACGGCAGAGGATCTCAAGGAAGCTGCAGCTGACGGCAAGAACACTCTCAAGAAGGCTGTAAAATCAGCTGCTCAGGATATCATGACGAAGGCTGAGGATGCCGCACGCGGCGTAGGACTGGTTAAAGACAAGAAAGAAACGAGCGATTTTGAATTCGAGGATTTTGACAAAGATGACAAAGATGGCTCGAAGATCGATATTCAGTAGAGCTGCCATATTTGCTATCTGTTGCTTTGCTCTTATTGGATGCGGAAGGGACACGCTCCCGACCGAGGTCGTGCTGACGAGCGATTTTCTCGAGGACGAGGTGTTCCGTCTTGAAGGGCACCCATGCATGAAGAACGAGATAATGGTGTATCTCGCGAACTCTGAAAATCAGTACAGCGAGGTTTTCGGAAACCGCATATGGACGGTTCCGGTCGGCGACGGCACGCTCGAGGATTCGTACAAGGACAACATCTTAGCAAGGATCGCCCAGATAAAGACGATGAACCTTCTCGCCAGTGAGTACAATGTTTCGCTCGATGAGAATGAGGAGGCCAAGGCTGCCGCGGCTGCAAGGGAGTATTACGATACTCTGACCGATGCCGAGAGAAGCTACCTCGATGTTGATGCTGATACGATCGCTAAGCTCTACAGGGAGTTCGCGACGGCGAACAAGCTTTACGAAGCGGTGACTGCGGAGATCAATCCCGAGATCAGCGATGACGAGGCAAGAACGATCACCGTCAGGACCATACTGATAAAGACGTACAGGCTCGATGCGAACGGAACGAGGATTCCGTACAACGAAGAGGAGAAGAAGAGCGCTCTTTCACGCATCGCGCAGATACAGCAGAGGATCGCAGACGGCGAGGCGTTCGAGATGCTTGCCGCCGATTATAATGAGGATACGCGCAACGAATACAGCTTCGGGCGCGGCGTGATGCCGGAGGCGTTCGAGGAGGCGGCGTTCAATCTCGGAGCAGGAGAGGTCAGCGACATAGTCGAGACCGATTACGGTTATCATCTTATTTACTGCATAACCACGTTCAATCCTGAAGAGACCGATGCGAACAAGATAAAGATCGTCGAGAAGCGCAAGCAGGAGGCATTCGATGAAGTGTACAACAGCTTCGTCGCGACGCTCACATCGAATCTGAACAAACCTCTGTGGGACAGCATACATTACAATTCAGGAGGAGCCGTGACGACCACGGACTTCTTCGAAATCTACGATAAGTATTTTACGATTGTTAGCACTCAACCAAGTTGAGTGCTAAATTTTTCTTGACACTCGACTTCCGCGGGGTTATCATTCTTTCTGAAGGAAATATGATACAAGAAAAGAGGTAATGATCATGGCTAAAAAAGGCAGTTTATCCATCAACAGCGAGAATATTTTCCCGATAATCAAGAAGTGGATGTATTCCGATCATGATATCTTCGCGAGAGAGCTCGTGAGCAACGGCTGCGATGCCATCACGAAGCTCAAGAAGCTCGATGTCATCGGACAGTACAGCATTCCCGAAGGGAAGGATATGGAGATCCGAATAGTAGTGGATCCCGAGAACAAGAAGGTCAGCTTTTCCGATACAGGTCTCGGAATGGATGCCGACGAGGTCGAGGAATACATTACGCAGATCGCGTTCTCAGGCGCTACGGCTTTCCTTGACAAATACAAGGACAAAACCGGCGACGATCAGATAATCGGGCATTTCGGACTCGGATTCTATTCATCGTTCATGGTCGCCGATGAAGTGCATATCGACACGCTTTCGTTCAAAGAGGGCGCAAAGGCAGTCCACTGGGAGTGCGACGGAGGCACCGAGTACTCCATGGATGACGGGGACAGGACGGAAGTCGGAACGACCGTCACGCTGTTCCTTAACGAGGATTCGCTCGAGTTCTGCAACGAATACAGGATGAGGGAAGTGCTGAAGAAGTACTGCTCATTCATGCCCGTTAAGATTTTCCTCAAGAAAGAAGGCGAAGAGGAGAAGTACGACAACATCCCGGCCGACGAAGTGACCGAGAAGGACAAGGTCATCGAAAGATACACCGAGGAAGCGAAGTACGAAGAGCAGGGGAAGGACGGAAAGAAGGAAAAGGTCGAGATAAGCCCTGCAAAAGAGATGGCGAAAATCGTGCGCCGCGAGGTGCCGATAAACGATCCGTCGCCTTTATGGGCGAAGCACCCGAGCGACTGCACGAAGGAAGAATATCTCGAGTTCTACCGCAAAGTCTTCATGGACTACAAGGAGCCGCTCTTCTGGATACATCTGAACATGGATTATCCGTTCAACTTAAAGGGCATTCTCTATTTCCCGAAGATCAACATGGAATATGAGTCGATCGAGGGCGTTATAAAGCTTTACAACAACCAGGTGTTCATCGCCGACAACATCAAGGAGGTCATACCGGAGTTCCTTATGCTCTTAAAGGGCGTCATCGACTGTCCGGATCTTCCGCTCAACGTATCAAGGTCAGCGCTCCAGAATGACGGATTCGTGCAGAAGATAAGCGACTACATCACGAAGAAGGTAGCCGACAAGCTTGCCGGAATGTGCAAGACTGAAAAGGAAGAATACGAGAAATACTGGGATGACATCAGCCCGTTCATCAAGTACGGATGCCTGAAGGACGATAAGTTCTGCGAGAAGATGACTGACTACATCCTTTTCAAGGATATCGACGGCAAGTACATGACGCTGCCTGAATGCCTCGAGCTTCCTGAGAAGAAGACGCAGGAAGCGACCGGCGAGGACGGCGAGACTGTCGAAGCCGAGATCGTCGATGAAGAGAAGACAGAAGACGAAGAAGCCGGCAAAGAGGGAGAGAAGGAAAAAGTCAGGAAGACTGTATATTACGTCACCGATCTGCAGCAGCAGAGCCAGTACATCAACATGTTCCGCGAGCAGGGAATGGATGCGGTCGTTCTTACTCATAACATCGACCAGCCGTTCATCAGCCAGCTCGAATCGAAGAACGAGGACGTCAAGTTCATGAGGATAGATGCCGCCATCACTGATTCCTCGAAGGAAGAGACGGCGGAAGAGGACGCAAAGCAGACCGAGAAGGATGAGAAGGCGCTTGCGAAACTGTTCCACAAGGCGCTTTCAAACGACAAGCTGAATGTCAAGCTCGAGGCGCTGAAGAACGAGAACATCTCATCAGTCCTTACGATATCTGAAGAAGCGAGACGCATGCAGGATATGATGAAGATGTATGCAGCAGGCGGAATGGACATGGGCATGTTCGGCTCAGAGGGCGAGACGCTCGTGCTCAACAGCCGCAATGAACTCGTGAAATACCTTCTCGAGCATAAGACGACAAAGGATGCTCAGCTCTTCGCCGCTCAGCTCTACGACCTTGCAGTCATGTCCAACAGGCCGCTTTCGGCAGAAGCGATGACGAATTTCGTGGCAAGAAGCAACGAGATAATGCTGAAACTCGCGAAGTAGGCGCCAGCGGTTCTAGGGGACGGGGTTATTGGAAATAAACTGAAAATACGGATAATCCGCATTTTACAGAAAACACAGGAGCAAAATCCTGTGTTTTTTGTATGCGCAGATGAAAAAATAACAATATATTGTGTTTTCGGCGGGAAATAGTGGTATAATATATACTGATTTTCTGTAGGCATATTCGGCTAATTCATCTTTTGGAGCGGCAATGGACAAGAGCATTCTTTATCTGCAGGCAAATGAAAGAATAGCGACCAACCTCAAAGGAAGGTTCAACGACGTAGGAATAGAGTTCATCTATGCGGCTTCGGCGGCGGATGCCTTTGAGCTTCTTTCGCAGAGGGAATTCTGCCTGACACTCACCGACGGGTTCATTCCCGACATGAGGGTGCACGACTTTGTTAAGAAGTGCGCGAAGGAATACCCCGATATGATACTTGACGTCTGCATGGATCTGACGGATCCGAAATACGTGCCCATAATCGTGAACGAGGACTGCGTGCGCAAGGTTTTCCTTCCGCCGTGGAACATAGAGGAGATAGTCGAGGGAGTGCAGGCTTCCATAGACGAGGCTTTTTTGCACAGGGATCTCGTCAGAAGAATGGATGAACTCGAAAATGATGAGAAGGAATTCGCGGATACGATCGAGAGGCTCAAGAATTCGCTTCTCCGTCAGCAGTACAGCTACAACAAGATCGCCCCGTTCTTCAACAGAGTTCTCGATGCGTTCTTAAAGCGCAGGGATTACGGCAGTACCTACAGCAATTTCGTCAGGAGATCGTGCGACAAGATGCTCCGTCTTCAGACGACCGAATACTTCAGGACATCGGATCTCAAAAAGACGATATATGACAACATGACTGATGCGGTGAAGAACAATGACGGCGTCAGCATAGGCGAAGTCAAGAGCTGCCTGTACGGCGATGTGGGCAGATATGCGATGGCGGACCTGACTTTCTCGCTCTGGATACTGGCGGTGATAGAAGCATATAAGTGCGATAAGGCCGTCCTGAACGTCGACAGCCGTTACGTCACGTCAAAGAAGTGCGAATACAAGCTGAACGTGACCGGAACGAGGAAAACGGACATACCCGTCGATATTCAGCTGTACATAGCGAGCATACTCACCAACATAATCGATGAATACGAGAGATACGACACCCCGGGCGGGTGGACATACGAATTGCACATAACCCTTTAGTTTGCTACAATAAAGCTTTGAGGATCATTTATGAATTACAGCAGAAGAGGGATTAAAAAACGCCAGAAGGCCATGAACTCCCCGACCACGAAGATCGGGAAATTCTGCGGAGTCAGCCTTTTTGCGACCATAACGTTCGGCGCGGTCCTCGCAGGAGTGATCGGATTGTGCGCGGGCATAGGACTTTTCATGGGAGTCGTTGACACTGCTCCCGATATTTCCAATGTTGACGTTGCGCCTGCCGGCTATTCGACGACCGTTTACGACAGCGAGGGAAACCAGGTCACGAAGCTCATCGCCGAAAACTCGAACCGTGTGTATGTCAAGCTCGACAAGATCCCGCTCGACATGCAGCATGCTTTTGTTGCGATAGAGGATGAGAGATTCTACGCGCATAACGGTATCGACATAAAAGGTATCATGCGTGCGGGCGTGAAGGCGCTCGGCGGCAATCTCCACCAGGGTGCTTCAACTATCACGCAGCAGCTCCTCAAGAACAACGTGTTCACTTCTTGGACAGAAGAGAGCAGCTTGGTCGACAAGTTCAAGCGTAAGTTCCAGGAGCAGTACTGCGCGGTTCAGCTTGAAAAGCTGATGACCAAGGATCAGATACTTGAGAACTATCTCAACACTATAAACCTCGGCCAGGGAACGCTCGGCGTCCAGGCCGCATCGCAGAGATATTTCGGAAAGAACGTATCCGACCTGAACATATCCGAGAGCGCGGTCATCGCGTGCATCACGCAGAACCCTTCAAAATGGAATCCGATTTCGCATCCTGACAACAATGCGAAAAGAAGGGAAGAAGTGCTGACGAAGATGCGCGACCAGGGATACATAAATGAAGCGCAGTTTGCGGAGGCGATGGCCGATGATGTTTATTCGCGCATACAGGTCGTTAACGAAAAGGTCGAAAAGAAGACCATCTATTCATACTTTGTAGATGAGCTTACCGAGCAGGTTCTGAACGACCTGCAGGAGAACCTCGGGTATTCATATACTCAGGCGTACAATGCGCTCTACAGCGGAGGGCTTTCGATATTCACGACTCAGGATCCTGCAATCCAGAGCATATGCGACGAGGAGTTCGCAAACGAAGAGAACTATCCTCCGAACACGAGATACTACCTGAAATACGAAGCTTCATATACCGATTCCGAAAATGATGCAGTCAACTTTTCTACGCAGTATTTCGAAAAGCACTTCAAAGAAAAGAGAGGAAACGGATTCAACTGCATTTTCGACACAGAAGATGAGGCATACGCCGCGATTGAGGAATTCAAGGCGGATGTGGAGCAGCCTGATTACAAGTTCATCACTGAATCCATTTCGCTCACTCCGCAGCCTCAGGCGAGCGTTACGATCATAGAGCAGTCGACGGGCGAAGTGAAGGCGATAGTCGGCGGACGTGGTGCGAAGAAGGCATCGCTGACGCTCAACAGGGCGACTGATACGAAGCGTCAGCCCGGATCTTGCTTCAAGGTTCTCGCAGCATATGCGCCCGCGCTTGACGCGGCCGGAAAATCACTTGCCTCGTCACAGGTGGATGAACCGTACAGCTATGCTAACGGACGTCCGGTAAAGAACTGGTACAACGGCTACAAAGGAATCTGTACATACAGATACGGTATCGAGCAGTCGCTCAATATCGTTGCGGTCAAGACGATAACGGAGATCACTCCGCAGCTCGGTTTCGATTACCTTCTCAACTTCGGTTTCTCGACTCTCGTCGAAAGAAGGACCGAGAGCGACGGCAGCATCTCATCTGATATCACGCAGGCGCTCGCGCTCGGCGGACTCACTGACGGTGTTACGAACATTGAACTCGCTGCTGCGTTTGCTACGATAGCGAACGGGGGAACGTACATAAAGCCGATGTTCTACACGAAGATCATCGACCATGACGGAAACGTGCTCATAGATAACGTGCCGAAGACGAGGCGCGTGCTGAAAGAAACGACGGCATTCCTGCTCACTGATGCCATGGAGGACGTTGTAACAAAAGGTACCGGTGCGAGAGTAAACTTCGGCAACATGGCGATCGCCGGTAAGACAGGTACTACGACGAGCAATGTCGACGTTTGGTTCTCGGGATTCACGCCGTATCTGACATGCTGCACATGGAGCGGATACGACAACAACGTCCACATGAACGGCAGCGGAGAGACGAACACGGCCAAGATACTCTGGAAGGCGATAATGGGCCGCATCCATGAAGACAAGGAATACAAGTCGTTCACTATGCCGGAGGGAATAACGACGGCTACCGTCTGCAAGAAGACGGGCGGACTCGTTACTGACATATGCCGTGCGGACGGCTGCGCAGTAACTGAATACTTCGCGGCCGGAACGGTTCCTACGGAGCCGTGCACGAACCATTACGGAGATATCTTCGATACAGGCCTCGTCTGCGCGATGACAGGACAGAAGGCAACGGCAACATGTCCGTATGCATATGAGGGAACTCCTACGGCGGATGGATTCTGCGAGCACAGTCTGATAAACGGAGTCAGCGCGCAGGATTACTATAACCTGATACAGGCTCAGGCCATGATGAATGCCGCGGGTATGGATCCGGCCGCAGCGGCGGCTGCTCAGGCAGCGGCGGCGGCACAGCAGCAGGCGCTTCTCGACGCGCTCAATGCGGCAAACGCGGCAGCGGCGGCACAGGCCGCGCTCGGTCAGTGATATGGCGGACTGGTATGATCTTCATAAAGGCGGGACGGGTGAGATCGAAGAAAAAAAATCCCGCTTCATAGCAACGATTCAGCCGGTCTCCTCAGAAGAGGAGGCCGCGGATTTTATTGCCGCAATGAAGAAGAAGTACTGGGATGCCCGGCATAACTGCAGCGCTTTCATTATCGGGAAAAACGGTGATAAAACAAGATGCTCCGATGACGGAGAACCGTCAGGAACCGCAGGGCGTCCGATGCTCGACGTTCTTGCCGCGGAGCATGTGACGAATGCATGCGTTGTTGTGACGAGATATTTCGGCGGAACGCTGCTCGGCACCGGAGGACTTGTCAGGGCTTATTCTGCCGCAGTAAAAGCCGGTCTTGCAGACTGCACGGTGATAAGAAAGGTGCAGGGATTTTCGGTAACGGCCGAATGCGATTACAATGATTCGGGAAAGATCACTAACATGGCCGCGAAAAAGTGCTATAGGATAAAGAACACGGACTGGGGAGAGAACGTTACGATCACGGTACTGACTGATGATCCGGGAAGATACTCTGATGACGTGACCGACATAACTTCCGGAAGGGCGAGGATTTCTGAGCCCGTGCCGGCGGTATATGCAGAAATTGACGGGGAGCTTATTGTTTTCCCGGAGGAAGGGACGGATAACGGACATGGATGAGAAGATGACAATGGAAGAAGTATTAAAGCTCGTCGAGGAAAAACAGTATACCCGTCTCCGGCAGGAAATCGCCGAGTGGAACGAGGCCGATATCGCGTCGGTACTCGAAGAGCTTCCTCATGAAGAGCAGGTAAAGGTGTTCAGGATACTCCCGAAGGGCATTGCCGCGGATGTTTTCGCATTCCTTCCTGTCGAGCTCGAGCAGGAGATAATCACAACGCTTACCGACCGAGAGGCCGCGAACATCATCAACAACCTGATGGCCGATGATGCCGCCGACCTTATGGAGGAGATGCCGGCAGGTCTTGTCAAGAAGCTTCTCGCTAACGCCGATCCTGAGGCAAGGCGTGACATCAACCATCTTCTGCGCTACCCCGAGGATTCGGCCGGAAGCCTGATGACGGTCGAGTTCGTAGACCTCAAGGAAAACCTTACGGTTCAGGAATGCATAGACAGGATACGCCGCATCGGCGTTGACAAGGAGACGATAGATACATGCTACGTGCTCGATCTCGGAAGGCATCTGATCGGGACCGTTTCGCTTCGCGACCTGCTGCTCAATCCGCCTGATGCGCATGTTGTCGAGTTCATGAACGAGAACGTGATCTCGACGAATACGATGACCGACCAGGAGGAAGTTGCGAGACTCTTCCAGAAATACGACCTTACGACCATGCCGGTCGTTGACAACGAGGGACGTCTCGTCGGAATCATCACCATCGATGACGTAGTCGATATCCTGCAGGAAGAGGTCACGGAGGATATCGAAAAGATGGCAGCTATCCTGCCTACTGATAAGCCGTACATGAAGACGAACACGTTCGAGACATGGAAGAAACGTATTCCCTGGCTCCTTCTTCTCATGATAAGCGCAACGGTCACCGGAAAGATAATCACTCACTATGAGGAAGCGCTCGGCGCATACGTCGTGCTCACGAGCTTCATCCCGATGCTCATGGACACCGGAGGAAACGCCGGAGGACAGGCGAGCGTTACGATCATCCGTGGACTTTCGCTTGATGAGATAGAGTGGTCGGATATATTCAAGGTCATCTGGAAAGAAATAAGGGTATCCGTTGTATGCGGCATTACGCTCGCGATAGCGGGCTTCGCGAAGATCATGCTCTTTGACCATGTTCAGATCATCGTGGCACTCGTTGTATGCCTGACGCTCGTCGTCACTGTTTTCTTTGCGAAAATCGTCGGCTGCTCGCTTCCGATGATAGCGCAGAAGATCGGTTTCGACCCGGCGGTCATGGCAAGCCCGTTCATCACGACGATAGTCGATGCCCTGTCGCTATTGATCTATTTCCAGTTCGCGACACGCATACTCGGGATATGATATTTACGGCAGCATGCCGGCGGATGCAAGAAGAAATAAGGAGATAAAAACACAGTAACAGTCATGAAACAGAAAAGAGAAGACATCAGGAACATCGCTATCATCGCGCACGTAGATCATGGCAAGACAACGCTCGTCGACGAGCTCTTGAAGCAGAGCGGCGTCTTCCGCGAAAATCAGGAAGTTGCGGAGCGCGTTATGGATTCGAACGATATAGAAAGGGAAAGAGGAATAACGATCCTTTCGAAAAACACGGCCGTATCGTATAAGAACGTTAAGATCAATATCGTCGATACGCCCGGACATGCCGATTTCGGCGGAGAGGTAGAGCGGGTGCTCAAGATGGTCGATGGCGCAGTGCTCGTCGTTGATGCTTTCGAGGGCGTAATGCCGCAGACAAAATTCGTGCTGAAGAAGGCGATGAGCTTGAGGCTTCCGGTCCTCGTATGCGTCAATAAAGTTGACAGGCCCGAGGCCAGATGCGATGAAGTCGTTGATGAGGTTCTCGAGCTTTTCATGGATCTTGATGCGAGCGATGAGCAGCTTGACTGCCCGTTCATATATGCATCCGCAAAGAACGGCATGAGCGGAACGTCTCCTGATGATCTTTCGAAGACGATGATACCGCTTTTCGATGCCATAGTGAATTACATCCCCGCGCCTGAAGGCGATTTTGATGAGGGATGCCAGGTGCTGATCAGCACGATAGATTATAACGATTACGTCGGAAGGATAGGCGTCGGAAAGGTTGAGAACGGCACGATAAAGATCAATCAGGATGTCGTGATCGTGAACCATCATGAACCCGACAAGCAGAGAAAGGTCAAGGTATCTGCGCTCTACGAGTACGACGGGCTCAACAAGGTAAATGTCAAGGAAGCAACGGTAGGCTCTATAGTGGCGGTTTCCGGCATATCGGACATCCACATCGGAGATACCATCTGCGATCCCGACAACGCCGTGCCGATCCCGTTCCAGAAAATATCCGAGCCGACCATCTCGATGAACTTCATGGTCAATGATTCGCCGCTTGCCGGACATGAAGGCAAATTCGTGACATCAAGGCATATACGCGAAAGGCTCATGCGCGAGCTCAACACCGACGTTTCACTCAGAGTCGAGGAGACCGAATCAACCGACTGCTTCAAGGTGTCAGGAAGAGGAGAGCTTCACCTTTCTGTTCTTATTGAAAACATGCGCCGTGAAGGCTATGAGTTCGCAGTCAGCAAGGCCGAGGTTCTTTACAGAGAGGATTCGAAGGGCCGCAAGACCGAGCCTATGGAGATAGCCTACATAGATGTTCCGGAGGCGCTCGCGGGCAATGTAATAGAGAAGCTCGGTTCGAGAAAAGGAGAGCTCCAGAACATGATGCCGATCACAGGCGGATATCAGAGGCTCGAGTTTTCGATACCTGCAAGAGGGCTTATAGGATACCGCGGCGAGTTTTTGACCGACACGAAAGGCGAGGGCATCATAAATACGATTTTCGATGAATACGCGCCGTACAAGGGCGATATACAGTTTCGGAAACAGGGGAGCATCATTTCCTTCGAGACAGGCGAATCCGTGACTTACGGACTGTTCCAGGCACAGGATAGGGGCGTTCTCTTCATAGGCCCCGGCGAAAAGGTGTATGCGGGAATGGTTATCGGACAGACCGGCAAGACCGAGGATGTGGAGATAAACGTCTGCAAGAGCAAGCATCTTACGAATACGAGGGCATCGGGCTCAGATGATGCACTTCGGCTTTCGCCTCCTAAGGTCCTCTCGCTCGAGCAGGCGCTTGAATTCATCGATACCGATGAGCTTTTAGAGATAACTCCGGAGTCGCTGCGGATACGCAAGAAGATACTCGATCCTACGCTCAGAAAGAGGGCTGCGTTCGCACAGAAGAATAATCAATAAATATAAAGACATTTCATTCTGTTTTTTGTATAATGTAACTTGGGGTGTTTTGAAAAGGAGAGGATATGTTCACTAATATTTTTGGTAATTATCTCGTCAAGAAGAAAATCATTACCGAAGATGAATTCTTCACCATCAAGATGCAGATAGACAAAACGAGAGTCAAGCTCGGGCTCATCGCCGTTTCCGAAAAGCTCATGACTGAGGAACAGGCCGATGAGGTGAACTACAAGCAGCAGATGATGGACAGGAAGTTCGGTGACATCGCAGTGTCCATGGGATATCTCACTGATGTTCAGGTCGAGCGGCTCTTGACGCTCCAGGGAAACAGCTACATGAGATTCTGCCAGGCGACGGTCGATAAAGGCATCATGACGCTTGAGCAGATAGAAGGGGCGCTTGATTATTTCAAGAAAGAGAACGGATTCACTTTCGCGGATATCGAGAACATAAAGTCGGGCGATGTTGACAGGATACTTCCGCTTTACCTTCCGTCGATCCCCGACGGACCGTACACGGATCTTCTCTCGCTGACTTTCAGATGCATCAACCGTCTTGCGTCGGATGACATTTCGCTGAAGCGCGGATACAAGACGTTGAATTACAGGACGGGCGCAGTCGCGATGCAGGAAGTCGTCGGAGACTACTCAGTACTCACGGCATTCTCAGGTGATGACAAGGGAATACTCGCGATCGCTGAAGCATTCGCGAAGCAGTTCTTTGACGGAGTCGGAATCGATGCTCTTGATTCTGTCGGAGAATTCATAAATATATGTCACGGGCTTTTCGCCACGGAAAAGAGCAACGAAGGCATGAACCTGAATCTCATGCCGCCGAAGCTGTCAAAGGATCCCGTCGAGATAAGCGGGTCCATGGTTGTGGTAATACCGATCTTCATCAATCAGCAGCCTCTCGACTGGATCGTGAGCCTGGGAGCAAAAACTGAAGAGATACAGTGATCGATAAAATGAACGGAGGTTATGAAAATGTCGGTTTTTAAAGGAGCTGCAGTTGCTATATGTACACCCTTCCTTGCAAACGGAGAGGTTGATTACGATAAGTTCAGGGAGCAGATCGAATATCAGATCGAGAACGGTACCGATGCGATAGTCGTTTGCGGAACGACAGGTGAGGCATCGTGCCTTTCCCATGAAGAGCATCTTGAATGCATAAAGTTCTGTGCTGAAGTTGTTGACCACAGAATCCCGGTGATCGCAGGTACTGGATCGAACTGCACGGAGACAGCGATATATCTTTCACAGGAAGCAGAGAAGTACGGAGTCGATGCGCTTCTCGTTGTTACACCGTACTACAATAAGTCAACGCAGAAAGGACTTGTTGAGCATTTCACGATGGTAGCCGAAAGCGTTAAGCTTCCGATGATCCTTTACAATGTACCGAGCAGGACCGGCTGCAACATCATGCCCGAGACTGCGGCGACGCTCGTTACGAACGTTCCGAATATCGTCGGCGTCAAAGAAGCTAGCGGAAACATTTCCCAGATCGCTAAACTCATGAGCCTGTGCGGCGATGAGATAGAGCTCTATTCTGGAAATGACGATCAGATAGTTCCCATTCTTTCACTCGGCGGAATCGGAGTCATTTCCGTGCTCTCGAATGTCGCACCGAGAAAGACGCATGACATCTGCCAGGCGTTCTTTGATAACGATCCGAAGCTTGCGGCTAAGAGGCAGCTTGATGCGATACCTCTGTGCAATGCGCTGTTCTGCGAAGTCAATCCGATCCCGGTCAAGAAAGCGCTCGAGCTTCAGGGAAGGGACCGCGGCGTGCTGAGAAGGCCTCTTCGCGAAATGGAGCCTGAGAACGCAGCGAAGCTCAAAACTGCTATGGAAGAATACGGGGTGCTGTGATGACTTCGATTATTCTTCATGGCTGCAACGGCCGCATGGGCAGGATGATAACTGATATAGTAGCGGGAGATTCTGATACGGTAATAGCCGCAGGAGTTGACATCAACACTGAAGCGAATGCAGGCTTCCCTGTATTTGCAAGCATAGATGAAGTCAGTGTTGCAGCTGATGCAGTAGTTGATTTCGCGAATGCATCCATCGTTGACAAAGTCATCGACTGGTGTGTTGCGAAGCATATCCCGCTCGTTGAATGCACGACAGGACTCAGCGAAGCTACGCTCGCAAAAATCGAGGAAGCATCAAAAACTGTCGCGATGTTCAAGTCTGCGAACATGTCACTCGGAATAAACATCATTCAGAAGATACTCAAGGAAAATGCAGCAAAGCTTGCTGACGCAGGCTTTGACATTGAGATAGTTGAAAAACACCACCGTACGAAGCTCGATGCTCCTTCGGGCACGGCTCTTGCTCTTGCGGATTCCGTGAATGAAGGGCTCAAGGTAAGAAAGGACTATGTCTTTGACAGGTCCGGAAGACGAATGACAAGACCTGATACGGAGATAGGCATCTCGGCAGTCCGCGGCGGTACTATAGTCGGTGACCATGACGTGATCTTCGCCGGACAGGATGAAGTCATAACGTTCAGCCACACTGCATACTCACGCGCGGTTTTCGCTAAAGGCGCAGTAGAAGCCGCAAAGTTCATCAAAGGAAAACCCGCCGGAAAGTATGATATGGCAAATGTCATTGGTGGGTGAAACATAATTCATTAGGATAATTCAGCATGAAATTCCGCCCCTGTATTGATATTCATAACGGCAAGGTCAAACAGATCGTCGGCTCGACTCTCAACGACGAAAAGGGAAGCGCGACCGAGAATTTCGTGACAGATAAAGGGAGCGCATATTATGCTTCGCTGTACAGGCAGCATGATCTTGACGGAGGACATGTGATCAACCTGAACAGACGCGGGAGCGAGTTCTATGACGCTTCATATGAGCAGGTGATGTCAGCGCTTTCAGCTTATCCCGGCGGCCTTATGGCAGGCGGAGGGATTACGGCAGAGAACGCAAGAGAATACATCGATGCCGGTGCGAGCCATGTGATAGTGACATCTTATGTGTTCGCTGACGGTATGATAAGTTTTGATAATCTGAAAAGACTGGCCGAGGCGGTCGGACCTGAGAAAGTCGTGCTCGACATGAGCTGCAGGTTCATTGACGGCAGTTATCGTGTCGTTACCGACAGGTGGCAGAAAATTTCTGATGAAACTGTTGATGAAGGGCTGTTCGAGAAGCTGTCGGATCACTGCGATGAATTTCTCGTGCATGCCGTTGATGCAGAGGGAAAATCATCCGGAACAGATGAGAAGCTGATAGATATACTCAGCCGGGCAGACCGTCCGGTATGTTATGCGGGAGGGATTTCATCCCTCGAAGATATCCGGCGCCTGCGCGATGCCGGAAAAGACAGAGTGGACTTCACGGTGGGGTCGAAGCTTTCGATTTTCGGCGGGGACCTTGGTTTAGAGGAGATCATTGAATGTACACGGTAATGATAATCGATGACAATGATACCGAGCTTCTCGTCGCAAAAAAAGCGCTTGAGAGACAGTACAGGATTATCGACATAAACAGCTCGAAGGCCGCACTTCAGCGTCTGGCCAAGTCGACCATCATGCCCGACTTCATCCTTCTTGATGTCGCGATGCCCGGCGTTAACGGATTCGATTTCATAATGCGTCTTAAAGCGAACGAGAAGATGAGGAACATTCCCGTTCTTTTTATTTCAGGCGATAAAGAGAATACAACGGAGATGGAGGCGTACAGGCTCGGCGCCGTTGATTTTATCCGCAAGCCGATAATTCCGGATCTTCTCAGAAAGCGCATGGAGCTTCAGTCGGATGTTCTTGAATACAAGACGCAGATGAACCAGTACAATACCCAGCTTCAACAGGCGGCATCGTTCCAGGCGAGAAACGCCATGAATCTGGAGTACTTCATCATCGGCATCATCACCGATCTGATCTCGCAGAAGGATCCTTATACCGGAAAGCACTGTATATGCGTTTCAAAATACATGGAAATACTTCTGAAGGAGATGCTTCTTTCCGGGGTCAATTACGGCATAGATCCCAATGATTTTGAACTGATACTGCTGAGCTCGAGACTGCATGACATGGGTAAGATAGGCGTTCCGGATGCAGTGCTCTCGAAAGTCGGAAAATACACCGATGAAGAGTTCGCGCTGATGAAATCGCATACGACGATGGCTGCGAACGCGATACAGAAATACGCGTATCTTCTCCCGAACAACAAGTTCCTGTATTACACGTTCCAGATGGCGAAGTACCATCATGAGAGGGTGGACGGCAACGGATATCCGGACAGGCTCGCAGGTGCGAACATCCCGATACTTGCAAGGATACTTGCGGTCGCGGACGTTTATGACGGACTGGTCGCGGAGAGAAGCTATAAGAAAGCGAAGACGCATGAAGAAGCGTACAACATAATCACGCAGGGCGCGGGCGTGCAGTTCGATCCGCAGGTCGTTGCGGCATTCCAGCGCGTGCATATGGATCTTTATGATGCGACGAGAACGATCGAGGCGCAGATGCAGCAGAACCTTGCGATGTCTGAGCAGATTATGAGCCGCCAGCATATCCAGGCTGAACAGCAGAAGGCAAGCGGGACGGCGGATGCAGTCGCGAAGCAGGCACAGCAGGTGCGTGAGAACATCAAGAACAGGCTTCTCGGAAAATGATATAACCATTATCAATACGATAAGCAATAAAAAAGGAACCGCTTGACGGCTCCTTTTTTATAATCTCTGGTGCTGTTACTCTTTCCCCTTTATAACTAATTTATATAAATACGAAAAGGCACATGTTTTGGAGATTATAACTTTGTTACGTTTGTAGCCTGAGGGCCTTTCTCTCCGTTGACTACGTCGAACTCTACTGAAGCGCCTTCGTCAAGAGACTTGAAGCCTTCCATGTTGAGTCCTGAGTAGTGTACGAACACGTCATTACCCTGCTCGTCACAGATGAATCCGTAACCTTTCTGGTTGTTGAACCACTTAACTGTACCTTTCATTGCAGTACCTCCAAAAAAATGAAAAAATGCTACTGGTGCATTACGCACCGCATAAATACTAGCACATCCGCGGATAAAAGGCAAGATTTTTTTGCACCGGGCCGGGTCCGCAGCATACTGTGAATACTGCGCTGACGCGGCGCATCCGCCTTGACAGAGATCATGAGCTGAAGGTAGAATCAAAATGAGTAATTGTGTTTAAAAGCTTTGGAGGATCATATGAAAAAGATCATCAGGAGTGCAGAACGTATACTGACCGGAATGCTTGCGGCGGCCGTTATCCTGTCCGCTCTGCCGGAATATGCTTTCGCATCGGAGAGTGCGGCTGAAACCGGAATCCCGGAAGCCGTCAGAGATGTAACGGAATATTCAGCAGATACGGAGATCAATGACATCGGTAATGATGACATATCCGATGACGTCACTGCCGGAGAGAATGATCTTCCTGAGGATGGGACAGAAGCACCTGATGACGGGACGGTCATTTCGGAAGATCAGGACGATGAATACGCGGATGATGCCGGCGATGAACTGCAGGAGGCTGATGAAGAATACGATGAACTTTCCGAGGTCATTGAAGAAGAGACGGAAGATGATGAACTTCAGAGCCCCGGAGATCATTCGGACTATAAGATAACTGTTACCGCGAGCGCGGATAATGATCCGGACACGTTCACTTATGACTTTGAAGCTTCCGGTGCCGAGGGGCTTGCAAAAGATGAGGGAACATGGTATTTTGCGCTCTCCGATGGAGAGGCTGTCAGTTCATTCAAATTCGAGATAAAAGCAGCTGAGAATTATCACGTCAGTTCCGTCGAGGGCTTCGTGGCCAATGAGGGCAAGAGGCTCACTGCGTCAAGAAGCGGAGACCTGTGGACATTCAGATACTGCAGGCTCGATAACGGCTTCCAGACTCCGCTGCCGATAGACCGTGACATCACGCTGACTGTCGTGACAGAGCCTCTGAAGACCGTGACTTTTACAGGAGGAATCAGATCAAAGTATAATGTAACGCTCTGGGGTGAGTTATCGCCATTGTCTTCTGATAAATGCTCCGTGATCCCCGGATCGTCTCCTATTTTCACAGTGTCTGCTAAAGATGGATACAGGATCGTGGCGGTGATGATCGATGATAAGGAGATCAGTCCGGATTCAACGGGCAGATACTGCTTACCGCCTGTAAATGAAGATGTTGAGGTGAAGGTCGTGACCCGGGGCGGGCCGGTAGAAATACTGTATAATTTTGACACGAATACTTTCAAACTCACGACGACAGGAACAACCGGGACATGGATGGATGGTCGTAATCCGCTCATGACGGCGGGAAAGGCTATCAATGCGACTATAGGCAAAGCAGCTTCAGCCCCTTCGGGAACCGACCTCAGTTCGTATGATTTTACGGTGACATATCAGTATGGGGAACTTTTACCGAAACCTGCTGAAGTCAGCAGCCTGAAATTCACTGTTCCGCTCGATGAAGTCATCGCGTCGGAGAATACGCAGACCGATCTGACGATAAAGATCGTTGCTATAAAAAAGCAGATCAAAGCGACTGTTGCCCCCGGAGGACATGCAACGTTTTACTATTATGATCCGGTAACGGGAAGCACTCCGTCGATCGGTTCATATTCCGATTACGGCGAGAAGTCGTACGTTATCACCATACCTGATGAGAATTATAAAGTCACGGGAGTAAAGGCGGGGACTTCGGGACTCCGGGCCGTAAAAAAGCAGATCATGAACGGATCCGAGCTTCTGGCGGACTGCTATTATGTCCTGCCGGCATCCGTCATGAAAAAGGATTTCGTTCTGACGGCGGTGACCGATCCTCTGCCGATGCAGAACAGCGCAACTGTGATCATCGATAAGCATGATGTAACGCTCACGCCGACGACAAGGGGAGTCGTGACGAATGAGGATGGAACGGTATGGACCATCCCGGCAGGAACGAAGAGCCTGACATACACGATTGAGACTACAGGCAGCTACCTCGCTTCCGCAACGATCTCGGATGGAGAAGACAGGGAAGTGCATATGCCGGTTCCTGAGGTCAACAAGTCAAAGAGTGCGCTCGTGTACAAGCTGAGCGGGGCGGCCGCCGACTATGCAGGAAAGACACTACGGGTCGGCGGAGGTGAATATGAGCGCAAGATAAAGATGATACCTGCAGATGATAACATCGACCCTGCATCCCTGTCCGTCAGGGAGAACGGAAGGGCAGTAAACGCCGAAGTATACGAGGACCCGAATACCCATGTCGTTACGTACTTTTACAGGATAAACGATCCTTTCGCTATGGTCACGGTATCCGCATCTTGCGAGAAAGGCTATAAACTGTCAGGGAAAGCGGTTGTAAACGGAAAAGAAGCGAAACTGATGAGCGGATCGGTTTCGTTCATGACGGCACTCTGTGATGATACCGGTTGCGTAAATGTATCGCTCGGAACCGTACCTGCCCTTACCGTGAAGGTGAAGACAGGTGAAGCGGAAAAGACTTATAGCGGAAACGTGAAGATAACGGATGTATCGAGAAACACCGCACCTGAAATAGAACTGTTCAAGGGAGGACGGCTGTCCATAACCAAGAATGATGTTTCTGTCACTCCGGCAACGTCGGGGTTTGCCGCTGTATCGGACAATAAAGTGCTGATCAATCCGAAGGCGGCCCCGGACGATAAGGAAAGAAAGGTTTCGATAACGCTTCCCGACCCTTCCGACAGCAAGAAGACGATCACGGTGTCAGTCAGCTTTTCCGTCAGCCAGCCGATCAATAACGTGAAGATCACGGGAGAGAAAACAGGAGCGGATAATAAGCCGTTCATAAGCCAGGCGAGGGGCACTTCAGCGAAATATGCCGTTTCGCTCGATAAGGGCAGGAACATCAATGATCTTTCGGCAGAAGCCGGGGAAGGTGTCAACGCATCCGCCCGGATAGATCCTGTAAAGAAGAAACTGATCGTCGAGACATTCAAGGGTGAGGCGGTCACAGAGGGTGATAGCTTTGTGATATCCCTGAAGGATACGGCGGATGACGCGGTTGTCAGGACGCTCACGGTCAATCTCACTGCCCCTGCTCTCAAAGAGCCTGCCATAACGGTTTCACAGACATCTGATATCGGGATGGTTCTGACGCTAGCCGAGCCGAAGAATACGGCATTTGTGAACCTTTATTATATGGTGACCGCCACAGCTTCATCCGCGGGCAATGCCAGGATGAAGAATAGCTTAACGGAATATGTGAAAGCTTCAGCGGAAGGTCCGTCCGTCTGCACGCTCACTCTCGCAAACGATGTGGGGAACCGTGCACCGGTGATGGGAGAAGGCTCGGAACAGGAATACACTCTGTCCGCATGCCTTGTGATGGCACAGGGAGATCCCGGAGCCGGCGGCAGTGTTCTTGCTGCGGGAAAGGCGAAGACGCTGACGAAGCAGCGCACGAAGAAACCCAACCTGACAAAAGCCGAGATCAGTCTTACGAGAAAGAATGCCACCTTCATTCAGGGACAGAAGGATGTCATAGCCGCCGTTGCGAAGTTTTCAAAGGATACGAGCTATACTGCCGTCGGAGAGGCATATGTTGAAAACGAGAAAGGGATAAAAGTCGAAGGAATCAGCATCGTTCCCGGCATAGACGGTACGATAAAGATCGCCGACACATCTGCCATCCCGGTCGGAAAAGCAACGCTCGTTGTCAGCCCGGACTGCCCGGAAGGAGTGATCAGTTCTCCGGCCAGGCTCAAGCTCACTGTCAAGGCTCCGATCGATAAGATAGATATAACACCGGAGACAGGAAAGCTTTATAAGCAGGATCAGAAGGCGGCGACGCTGAGGCTCAGCGCGAAGACGTACTGGGACGGCGACGATGCAGATGACAGCACATGGGGAAAGAGCGCATCATCGAAAGTGACGTGGAGTGTTGCACCGGTATCAGCGGACAGCCCTCTTGCGGGCCACATCAGCATTAGCACCGCAGGCACTGTGACGGTCGACAAGAACTATGTAATCGATCCTGATGATGCAAAGAATAAGTTCACCGTAACAGCGGCCGCTGCCGATTTTTCCGGGAACGGCACAACAAAAAAAATGACGGTCGAGGTCACGAACCGATAGCACCTCAACATGAAATGCAGACGGGGAGTGCCGCAGCACATTGTGCGCGGCGCTCTTTTTGTTGAAAAAACGAAGATTTGATAGTAAAATTACTCTGTATGCATATGCACTGAAGAACTTAAGAAAGGCATCCGGATACAGTTCCGGAAAAAAATCATGAAGAAAATACTGAACTACATTTTCATTGAAGGTCTGTCGGGCATGGCGCTCGGCCTGTTCGCGACCCTCATCATCGGAACGATTATCAAGCAGATCGGATCGTACATTCCCGGAGTGATCGGAACTTATCTCATCGTGATAGGCCAGTGCGCGAGCAGCGTGACCGGCGCCGGGATCGGCTGCGGTGTCGCGGTGAAATTCAAGGAGAAGCCGCTCGTGATCTTCTCCGCCGCAGTGTGCGGAATGATCGGCGCGTTCGCGAGCAATATAATCGCAGGAACGGTCCTCGTTGAAGGCGTGATCAACTACAAGGGCCCGGGTGAACCGCTCGGCGCCTATATAGCCGCACTCGTCGGAATAACGGTAGGACGTCTTGTTGCAGGAAAGACGAAGATGGATATACTGCTCACACCGTCGGTAACGATTTTCTCCGGAGCGTTCGCAGGGCTTCTGCTCGGACCTCCGATTTCCGGATTCATGACATGGCTCGGCGCGATAGTCAACTGGAGCACCGAAAGACAGCCGTTCCTCATGGGCATCCTCGTATCTGTGATCATGGGAATGGTGCTGACGCTTCCGATAAGCTCGGCCGCACTCGGACTCATACTTAATCTGTCAGGACTTGCGGCAGGCGCCGCGACAGTCGGATGCTGCGCGAACATGATCGGTTTCGCGGTCGCTTCGTTCCGAGAGAACGGATGGGGCGGACTTTTCGCACAGGGAATCGGAACGAGCATGCTCCAGGTTCCGAACATCATGAAAAAGCCCATAATATGGCTTCCTGCCATAATCAGCTCGGCAGTTCTCGGACCTATCGGAACATTAGCATTCGGCATGACGAATAACGCAACCGGCTCCGGTATGGGAACGAGCGGACTTGTCGGACAGCTTATGACCTATCAGGACATGTCGGCTACTCAGTCACCGATGTCGGTTATCATAAAGATACTCATTCTGCACTTCATTGCTCCGGCAGTTCTTTCACTCGGCATTTCCGAGTTCATGAGAAGGCGCGGATGGATCAAATCGGGAGATATGAAGCTTGATCTGGAATAAAAAAGAAAGAAAAAATAAAAGAGCGGATACGAAGAAGCAGGCAACTGGATTCACGCTGCTTCTGATTCCCAATTCCTCCGATTCGGCCAAGACGATCGAGATAACTTATGACAGGCTCCTTCAGTTGCTTACGGGCGCAGTGGCGGCCGCGATCATAGTGATCGGGCTGATGTGCTCGATGGTGTATCATAACCGCAAGCTGAAGGCTTCCATCGCAGAAACCGAGGCTTCCGTGAGCGCTCTGAAGGAGACGAACGCATCGCTCGAGGCAACAGTCTCACAGCTGAACGATCAGATCTCGGCCGACAAGGAAGCGTTCTCCAAAATAGAGGACACCATAACGAAGAAGGAAGAGGAGGAGGCGGCGAACGCCGAGCAGGCGGCCGTTCCGAATGAGATCCCGATAAAGAACGCGAACGCGATACTCGTCGAGGATCCTTACAAGGACTCTGAAGGCCGGACAATGGGAATCGTTTTCTCAACGCTGAAGGGCGCGGCGGTTGCGGCGACGGCGGACGGCACGGTTACGCATGTAGACTCTGACGAGGAGAATCCGTTCTACACGCGTGGCATCGTGATAGATCATGAGAACGGATACATCACTTATTACAGGATGAACGGGGACGTATCGATAGAAGAGGGCGTAAAGGTTTCAAAAGGCGACGTAATGGCCGTGCTCACCGATGACGGCTATGTCGCATACGAGATCAAGGCAGACGGGTCTTTCATAGATCCGAGAACGATGATACAGGAATGAAAATCATTAGCGGAGGGTTATTATGCTGTTTCGGGATGACAACAAGGTAAGAGTCAATCAGAATTCGATTTCAACGTTCATAGGCGCCGACACGAAAGTCGAGGGCACGCTCATCACGCATTCGTCGGTGAGGATCGACGGAACAGTGGTCGGCGGGGTTGTAGCTGACGGAACTGTCGTTCTTTCGCAGAGCGGCGAGATCCAGGGCAACACGATCGCGGAGAACATAGTCATAGCTGGCGTCATCGACGGGAACATAACCGTGAAGGACAAGACGAACATAGAGCCGACAGGTGAAGTCTACGGGGATATCAGCACGTCGAAGATACTCATCGATGAGCAGTCCGTGTTCCAGGGCAAGTGCAACATGAACATTGACAGGACGAAGTCCAAAAAGGGCAGGCTGCGTCTCAAGGAGACTCTTAAGCCGAACAGCGAGGCCGATGCCGCAGCGAAGACGGAGGCAAAACCCGCGGCAAAGAGCGAGAGCAAGCCCGCCCCCGCAGAGGCTTCAAAGAAAGAGGAAAAATCAGCAGCGCTTAAGGTTGAGACACTGGAATAAGAATGAGCAGCGGTAAACAGGAAAACGCAAAAAATGACGAGCTCCTCAAGAAGATAGAAGAGCTGACTGAAGCCAACAGGACGAAGAACGCGTTCATCGCCAACATCTCGCACGAGATAAGGACACCGATGAATGCCATAGTAGGCTTCTCAGAGCTTCTCCTTCAGCTCGAGGAATCGGATAAGGTCAATGAATACGCGGGCGAGATAAAGAGCGCGGCGGCCAATCTTCTGTCGATAATCAATGATCTTCTCGATATATCGAAAATCGAGAGCGGGCGCATGGAACTAGTTCCGGTACCTTATTTTCTGCATTACCTTTTTACCGATATCGAATCCGTGATGTCGATTCCGGCCAGCAAGAAGGGGATCGATTTCCGCATCAATGCAAACCCCGAACTTCCGAGCGAGTTCTGCGGGGATGTTGTCAGGATCAGGCAGATACTCACGAACCTGTGCAACAATGCGGTCAAGTTCACGAATGAAGGAAGCGTGGAGCTGTCAGCTACATATACCGACGGTCCGGATGAAGATACAGTTATTCTCGAATTCGCTGTAAAGGATACAGGCATAGGCATCAGGAAGGACGATCTGGATCTGATCTTCGATAAGTTCCGTCAGGTGGACACGCGCCTTAACCGCAATGTCGAAGGAAGCGGATTAGGTCTTTCCATATGCAAGCAGCTCGCGGAGCTCATGGACGGAACGCTCGAAGTTTCGAGCGTATACGGCGAGGGAACTACGTTCACAGTACGCATCCCTCAGAAAGTCATGAACCGCAACAAGCTGTCGAACTATCTTGTTTACCACAAGCAGCAGGAAGAGAAGAAGAAATCGGTTCTTTATGCTCCTTCTGCGAGGGTGCTCGTGGTCGACGACAATCCGGTCAATCTCAAGATATTAAAAGGTCTTCTGCTCCATCATGAGATAGATGCCGATACCGCCGAGTCGGGCGAGCAGGCCGTGGAGATGGCCGGAGCGAACACATATGATCTTATCCTGATGGATCACATGATGCCGGGTATGAACGGTGAGGAAGCGCTCCACGCGATAAGGGCGCTCGATGATGAGGATAAGGCCGGAGTTCCGGTTATTGCGGTCACAGCGAACGCGATCCGCGGAATGCGCGATGAATTCCTAAGGAAAGGATTTTCGGACTTCATCTCGAAACCCGTTGAGACGCAGAGGCTGCAGCAGGCGTTGAGGGACAACCTTGCGACGAACCTGTTCGTTGCTCTTGAGGAAGAGGACGAGCCTGAAAAAGAAGAACTCGATCTGGAGATAGACGGCATCGACGTTGACGCAGGTCTTGCAAAGAGCGACGGAAACACGAAGGACTACCTCGATATTCTCGGGATTTTCTGCGAGTACGGTCCCGCAAAGGCCGATGAGATCGAAAAGTTCGCGACCGGTCATGATTATGAGAACTATGTGATAGCGGTCCATGCGCTGAAAAGCGTTGCCGCGAACATCGGAGCGCACCAGCTCTTCACGATGGCGAAGATACATGAATTCGCAGGTAAAGGAAAGAACACGGGCTTCATAGACATGAACTACGTTAAGCTCGTTACGCTCTACAGGAGCATCATAGAAAACATTGACACAGCTCTTGCCGGTCAGGCAAAGAAGGAACAGTGAATGGCTCAGCTAAGGGTGATAATAATTGATGATGACAGGAACCGCCGTGAGGAAGTGGAGCGGTTTCTTCCCTCATACATGGATACTGTTGCGGTCGGATCGGGCGACGGAGCCATAGATCATATTAAGAGGGATGAAGATGGCGTTATCCCCGATCTCGTGATCGTCAACGGTGACGATCCGAAGCATTTCGGTCTTTATGTTTTCGACTGGATGGTGAACAGATCGGGTGATGATGATATTGCCTCGATACCTGTCATAGTGCTGACCGAAGACGAGTTTTCCGACAGATGCCTCGAGTTCCTCGAGATCGGCGATGTCATGTTCTATGAGGGCGATATCGATGAAGGCGGGATTTTCACGGCAGTGACCGACCGTATGGAGGAGTCAGATTTCAGGGCGGAGCCCGTAGAGCCTTCATATGAGGAGACGAGGAGCCTTGACAGGCTTATGGGACACAGCGTCAAGGCACCCGGCGATGGGCAGAGGGCTGTCGTCATTGATATGGACGAGCGGATCAGGAATCTTGAAGCCGCGCTCCAGAGGGGACGCAAGAGAGTGGAAGACATCAGGGCCGTTCTCGATGTTGCGCAGAAGACGAAGAACGGAAAGATAGAAACGGTTCTGCGCCATGATGAAAAGAGGAACGCAAGGGACAAAGCATCGATCGCGAAGATGTCATCTTTCCTTCAGAAAGCCAGAGAGAGGGCAGAAGCTGCATCTACTGTCGATAATCTCCGGCAGAAAGCGATAGTCAATCCTGAAGGCGCATTCAATGCGCAGGGTACAGTGAGGATGGAAGAACGTCC